>JACRDU010000080.1 GCA_016218495.1 Elusimicrobiota bacterium | reverse complement strand
TCGAGCCTCAAGCCTCAAGCCTTCAGCCTGCTAGTGCCCGTGGCCGTCGCCGGGGCCGTGGCCAGGGGGGGCCTTCATCGGCATCGCCTTGATCGGCATGCCCTTCATCGGCATGGCGCCGCGGCCGCCCGGCTTGCCGCCGCCCTTCAGCTCCTCGTCGATGATCTGCTTGAAGGTGTCGAACGGCATGGCGCCCGACCCCTTGCGGCCGTTGATGAAGAAGGTGGGCGTGCCGAAGCGGCAGACCTTCTGGCCGTACTCGACGTCCGCCTTGACCTGCGCCTCGAACTTCTTGTTGTCGAGGTCGGCCTTGAACTTGGCCAGGTTCAGGCCCAGCTCCTGCGCGTACTTCTCGAACGTCTCGCGGGTGAGGTTCTTGGGATCCTGGAACAGCTTGTCGTGCATCTCCCAGAAACGCCCTTGGGCGTGCGCGGCGAGGGCCGCCTCGGACGCCGCCGGCGCGTTCTTGTGGAACGGCAGCGGGAACTGCTTGAACGCGACGCGGACCTTGCCCGGGTAGGCGTCCATGATCTGTTTGAGGGTCGGCACCACGCGGCCGCAGAAGGGGCACTCGAAGTCGGAGAACTCGACGATCTGCACCGGCGCGTTCTTCGGGCCCTTGCTGGGCGCGTTGCCCGCGTCGACCACCACGCGCTCGTCGGCGCCGCCGCCGGGCGGGCCGCCCGCCGGGGCCGCCGCGACCTGCTCCACGGCCTTCTTCTGGATCTCGTCGTAGAGCTTCGCCAGGGGCACGCCCTTCTTGATCAGCTCGTCGGCCTTCTTGATCTCCTCGTCGATCTTGGCCTTGAAGGCGTCGAACGGCTGCGCCCCGACCAGGATGCGGCCGTTGATGAAGAAGGTGGGCGTGCCGCGCGCGCCGACCTTGTTGCCGGCCTCGGTCTCGGCCTTGACCTGCGCCTGGTACTTGTGGCCCTCCATGTCGGCCTTGAACCTGGCCAGGTTCAGCCCGATCTCCTGCGCGTACTTCTCGAGGCTCGCGGCGTCGAGCGCCTTCTGGTTCTCGAACAGCTTGTCGTGCATCTGCCAGAACTTGCCCTGGGCGTGGGCCGCCATGGCCGCCTCGGCCGCCCCCGGCGCGTTCTTGTGGAACGGGAGCGGCAGGTTCTTCCACACCAGCCGCACGTCCTTGCCGTACTGCGACATGACCTGCGCGACGCTGTCACCGACGCGCTTGCAGAAGGGGCACTCGAACTCGCTGAAGATCACCATCGTGACCTTGGCGACCTTGGCGCCCTTGATCGGGTCCTTCGGGCTGACCGCCACCTTGTAGACGGTGTTGGGGTCGGGCTCGCCCGGCCGGGGCCCCTGCGGGCCCGGCGGCTGCCCCGGCGCGCCCACGGCCTCGGCGAGGCCGTCCTTGGTGAGCTCGTCGTAGACCCGGGCGACCGGGGTGCCCTTCTTGACGAGCTCGTCGGCCTTGGCCACCTCGGCGTCGATGATCTGCTTGAAGTTGGCGAAGGGCTGCGCGCCCGAGATGAAGCGACCGTTGATGAAGAACGCGGGCGTGCCGCGGGCGCCGAGCTTGCCGGCCAGCTGCATGTCGGCCTGGATCGACTGCTTGAACTTGCCCGTGTCGAGGGCGGCCTTGAACTTGGTCAGGTTGAGGCCCAGCTCCTGCGCGTACTTCTCGAGGCTGGGGCGGTCGAGCGCCTTCTGGTTCTCGAACAGCTTCGCGTGCATCTCCCAGAACTTGCCCTGCTCGCCGGCGGCGCGGCAGGCCTCGGCGGCGGGCATCGCGTTCTGGTGGAACGGCAGCGCGTTGTCCTTCCAGACGATCTTCACGACGCCCGGGTAGGCCTTCTCGATCTCCTTCATCGTGTTCTCGACGCGGCTGCAGAAGGGGCACTGGAAGTCGGACCACTGGACGATGGTGACCTTGGGGTGCTTCGCGCCCCGCCAGTGGGAGTCACCGAGGGGGACCTTGTAGGTCTTCGACGGGTCGGCCTGGGCCACCTGCGGCCGCTGCTGGCCCTTGTCCTGGCCCGGCTGCGGCGGGGCGAACGCGGCCTTCGCGTCCTTGGTGATCTCGTCGTAGAGGGTCGCGAGCTTCGCGCCCTTCTTGAGGGCGGCGTTGGCGTTGGCGATCTCCTCCTTGACGATCTTGTCGAACTCCTCGAACGGCACCGCGCCGCGCAGCGGCCGGCCGTTGATGAAGAAGCTGGGCGTGCCGCGCGCGCCGAAGCGCGCCGCGACCTGCTGGTCCTCCTGGATCTGGCGCTTGAACTTGCCCTGGTCCAGGGCCGCCTTGAACTTGTTCATGTCGAGCTGGAGCTCGGTCGCGTACTTCTCGAGGTTCTCGCGCTTGAGCGCCTGCTGGTTGGCGAAGAGCTTGTCGTGCATCTCCCAGAACTTGCCCTGCTCGCCGGCGGCCAGGGCGGCCTCGGAGGCGAGCGGCGCGTCCTGGTGGAACGGCAGCGGGTTGTGCTTGAAGACGATGCGCACGTCCTTGGGGTAGGTCTCGTGCAGCTTCTTGAGCGTCGGCAGGACGCGGCTGCAGAAGGGGCACTGGAACTCGCTCACCTCGATGATGGTGACCTTGGCGTGCGCCGGGCCCTTCACCGTCGACTGCCCGACCGGGACCTTGTAGCGCTCGACCTCGGCGCCGGGGCCGCCCGCGGTGGGGCCGGCCACGACCGCGCCCTCCTCGCCGCCGCCTTTCTTGACGTACTGGCCGAGGAAGAATCCTCCAATGAACGCCAGGACGATGGCAATTACGCCGGTTGCCTTGCTCATCTGTCGTCTCCTTGGGTTCCGCCGCGGTCACCGCACTCGGGACCGCGGCGCTCTCGTTCGGCCGCGACGCCGCTTCCGGCGCGCGGCACCTCCATGCTCGTGAACCGCCCCTTGGGCCTCGCGGGCCGGGGCGGGCAGTCGCGCTCTCGTCTCGGGGTGCTGCGGGTCAGGCCTTGGGCGGGTGCTCGAGGTCGCGGGGATAGCCGGGGTGGCGCCGGAGGATCTCCGATGGCACCGCCAGCCGACGGGCCGGGTCGGGGTCGCCGGCCGGCACGCGGTCGATGGCCGGCTGGTAGTCGAGGCTGGAGCCGGAGGGGGCGGCCGCCGACCGCGACGCGCCGCACGACTCGGCGTCGAGGCAGGCGCCGTCACGGGGCCGCTCGCGCTCGCGCTCCCCGGCGACGCCGGAGTCGGAGAGGTGCGGCATGTCGCACTCGCCGACCATCTCGAGCACCCAGGCGTTGGCCGGATCGTGGCAGTCGATGACGACCGGATCCGGGGCCGGCGGCGTGTCGCACAGCCGCCGCTCCTCCTCGCTGCACTCCTGGCCGGGGATGGGGAAGAGGCAGGCCGACCCCTCGACGGGCAGCAGCGCGGGCCTGGCCGCAGCCCGGGAGCGGGCGGGGCCGGCAGACGCGGGCAGCGCCAGGAGGCTCAGGGTCCCAGCCACCGCGAGCCCCAGCACGCCGGTGCGGAGGCCGGCTCGGCGCCTGTCGAGAGGATCCATACGCGTGTTGTGGTACACGATTCCCGGGGGATACGCAAGGCGGGGGTCCGTGCCCGTCCTGCGCCCGGGAAGGGAACCGCCGGGCGCCCGAGACGATTCCCGGTAACCGTTCACGGGGTGCACAAGTGATCTTGGTGCCTTGCGCTCCAACTCGCGCGGGGAGCGCGCGGTGGGGGAGAGGCTCGACGGGCTTTGCCCGTCGAGGGGGGGCGGGCAGAGCCCCCTGTGAACGGTTACGATTCCCGAAGCCTGGATGGTGGCGAAGGGGAGAATCGAACTCCCGACAGACAGGGCTTATGAGACCCCCGCTCTACCGACTGAGCTACTTCGCCGTGGTGCGTCTCGGGGCGACCCCCATAGATATTCGGGGGCGCGGGAAAGTCAAGCCTCGTGTCGCGGGAGCTATTCGCGCTGCCCCGTTTTCGCGCGCCAGCGACGCAAGCGATCGATATTGCAGAGGCGAGGCGCTTACAAGTTGCCGGAATTGACCAGGCACCTATGGCACTCAACCCCCTCGGAGAGGCTGATTCTTGGGGT
>JACRDU010000079.1 GCA_016218495.1 Elusimicrobiota bacterium | reverse complement strand
CGCCTCCGCGGCCGCCGCCGCGGCCCGGGCCGCGGCCCAGGCCGCGCCCGCGCCCGAGGACGCGCCGTTCCTCGACGAGCTCCAGCGCCGCGCCTTCCTGTATTTCTGGGAGCAGAGCGACCCGAAGACCGGCCTGACCCTGGACCGGGCCGGGAACTTCGGCGGCGAGACGCAGGCTCCGGCCTCCATGGCGGCCACCGGCTTCGGTCTGACGGCGCTGGGAATCGCGGTGGAGCGCGGCTGGGTCCCGCGCGAGGAGGCCTACGCCCGCGCCCTGGCCTGCCTCCGACACTTGTTCCATCGCCAGCCCCATGTGCGGGGCTGGTTCCACCACTTCGTGGACGCCGCCACCGGGGAGCCCGCGGCCGGCTCCGAGGTGTCCACCATCGACACGGCGCTCTTGCTGGCGGGGGCCCTGTCGGCGGGCCGCTACTTCGCCGGCACCGAGGTCGAGCGGCTGGCTGCGGCGCTCTACGCCCGGGTGGACTTCCCTTGGATGATGACCGACGGCGGGGCCGACCCCCGACAGCGGACGCTGTCGATGGGATGGACGCCGCAGGGATTTCTCAAGGCGCGCTGGGACGCCTACAGCGAGCACCTGGTGCTCTACATGCTGGGCCTGGGCTCGCCCACGCATCCCCTGCCGGCCGACGCCTGGACCGCCTGGCGGCGTCCGGAGGCTCCGGTGACCCAGGCGTCGGGGCCGCTCTTCACCCACCAGTTCTCCCAGCTCTGGCTGGACCTGCGCGGCCGGCGCGACGCCGGGCACGATTACTTCGACCAGTCGGTGCGGGCCACCCTGCTGCACCGCGACACGGCCGTGGCGGCCGCGAAGGATTTCGCCACCTACGGCCCGAACTGCTGGGGCTGGACGGCCTGCGACGGGCCCGAGGGCTACCGGGCCTACGGGGCCGACCCGGCGGGGCCGGTGCACGACGGGACCATCGCCCCGGCGGCCGCGGGCGGCTCGGCGGCCTTCACGCCGGCGCTCTCCATCGCGGCCCTGCGCTGGATGAAGGAGACCTATGGCGGCCGGATCTGGGGCCGCTACGGCTTCTCGGACGCCTTCAACACCGACCCCCGCTGGCGTGGGCGCTTCAACGCCGACGGGATGTGGCGCTCGCCGGACGCCGTGGGCATCGACCAGGGCGCCATCCTGCTGGCGGTGGAGAACGCCCGGACCGGCGGGGTCTGGAAGAACTTCATGGGCCTGGCGCCCGTGCGGCGCGCCTTCGCGCGCGCGAAGCTCGAGCGCGCGGCTCCGCCGGCCGCGCGGCTGCGCTTCTCCGGCGTGGGCGGCCGGGACGTCTACACCCCTACGGCGCCGTTCACGGCGCGGCTCCGGGGACGGAAGGCCGCCGTGCTGGCCGCCCGCGTCGAGGCCCGCTCGAGCGAGTCCTCCGAAACGATGTTCTTCGAAGAGGTCCGAGGGCGCTGGCGCCCGCTGGCGGGGGCCCCGGTCTTCAAGCTGCAGGACCCCTTCCTCACGCTGGTGGGCCGGGAGCTGGTCCTGGGCGGGGTGGAGACCTTCCCGAAGCCGGACGGCGGGCTGGGCTACCGCACGGTCTTCTACCGCGGCCGGGACCTGGCCCGGCTCAAGCCCTTCGCGCGCGGTCCGGACGGCATGAAGGACATCCGGCTGCTCGCTCTCCCCGGGGGAAAGCTCCTCGTGCTGACCCGGCCCCAGGGCGCGGTCGGCGGGCGCGGCAAGGTCGGGGCCGTGGTGCTGGGCGGGCTGGCGGACCTGGGACCCGCGGCCCTGGCGCGCGCCGCGCTGTTTACGGACCTCTTCGGCCCCGAGGAGTGGGGGGGCGCCAACGAGCTGCACCGGCTCAAGAACGGCTGGGTCGGCGTGCTCGGCCATGTCGCGCGCTTCGACGAAGACGGCAACCGGCACTACGCCCCCATGGCCTTCGCCTTCGACCCCGCGACGGGGCGGCGTACGCCGCCGAAGGTCCTGCTGACGCGCGCCCAGCTCCCGCCCGGCGCCTCCAAGCGTCCCGACCTGACCGACGTCCTCTTCAGCGGCGGGCTCGTGCGCCGGCCGGACGGGACGGCCGAGCTCTATCTCGGGGCCGGGGACGCCGAGGTCTACAGGGTGACCCTCCCGGACCCCTTCCTCGGATTCGAAAGCCTTCCCGGATAGGCCACCCGAGCCTCGGACGCGCCTCGTTCAAGGACGAGCTCTAGGCGTTTCGTCAGAGGTCAACCCTGCGTAACAAGCATGAATCCGCCGGTATCGCGGGAGTGAATCGACATGGGACGACATCCCTGCTACAGGATGCTGCGGGGGGCGCCATGCAGAATCGCGGGCCGTGGTCGTTCTTCCTGCCGTTGGCCGGGCTGGCGGGGATCTCCACCCTGACGGTGCTGCAGTGTGAGGGGGTGGCCGGGTTCAAGCCGTTCTTGAACCTGGAGGCGGCGCTGCTGGTCTTGGGCGGGGCGGCGGCCTGCCTCCAGGTGTCCTATCCCCTGGGGGAGGTCCTCCGGACGGCCTGGCTCGTGGCCTGCGGGGCCCCGGCCGGAGACGAGGAGGAGGCGCGCCGTTGGGGGGCCGTCCTGCGCCACGCCGCGGACGCCGTCTTCGGGGCGGGGGGCGTCGTGGGCGTCCTGGGGATGATCCTCATGCTGAGTTCCATCGATGATGTCGCGGCCATCCCGCGGCGCATGGCCCTGGCGCTGACGGCGCCCCTGCTCGGCATGGTCGTCTCGGAAGCGCTCTTCATGCCGCTGGCCAGGCGCGTGCGCGCGCCCGGGCTCCGGCTGAGCCTTCCGCCCGGCGACGGCGGCCGCCGCAGGTTCCTGACGGGCCTCGGGGTTCCCGGGGGGATGGTGGCCTTCCTATTCGTAATCCTGTACTCGCTGTCGGCAGCACGGTGAACAGGGGCTAGGGGAGAACGCCCAGCCAGCGCTCGGCCGAGACCACCCATTGCGTCATGCCGGCGCGGGAGGTCTTGCGGCAGACGCCGCTCTTGTGGACGAGCTGGACTGCCGCAGGCACCTTCAAGCGCTCCTGATAGTGCAGCAGCGCGGGCGAGAGGTCGCTGTCCGAGAGCTTGCACTCGACGAGGCAGACCGGCCGGCGCCTCTCGGTCAGGAGGAAGTCCACCTCGCGCTTCTCCTTGTCCCGGACATAGTGGAGCCCGATGTCGCCTTCCCCCGCGGCGCGCCAGGTCTGGACGGCCTTGTGCAGGTGCAAAGCGACCATGTTCTCGAAGCGGAAGGCCTCCTGGGGCACCTCGACCCAGTCGTAGAGGTAGGCCTTGGCCTCTTTTTTCAGGGTACGGGCCAAAGAGCCAGTGAACGGCGTCAGGCGGAACATGTAGTAGAACTGCTCGAGCAGCAGCAGCCAGTCGCGTACGGTCTCGAAGGCTACACCGACGTCTTCCTTGAGCGAGTTGACCGACAGCGGGGCTCCCACCTTGTCCGGAATCAGGTGGGACAGCGTTTCCATCAGGGAGATGTCCCGGATTCGGCTCGCGTCCCGGATGTCCTCCCGGACGAGGTTGCTCTTCCTTTCTTGGAACCAGGCGTTGTAGAAGGCGGTGTCGGCCTTGAGGAACGGCTCCGGGAACCCGCTCAAGCGCAGGAGGCTCCCGTAGGCTTCGGCGGCTCCGGGAGTGGGGGGCGGGAGGTCCGCGAGGCAATGCTTGACATCGGCCCACGAGGGGGAGCCCCCGGAGAGCTCGCCGACCGAGAGCGGGAAGAGGGGGGCCTTGAGGTAGCGCCCCAGCAGGCTGTCGCCGCCCTTGTTGAAGAGGTCGAGGCGGCCGCTCCCCGTAACGAGGAAGCGGAAGTCGGCGCCGTAGCCGTCGTAGGCGCCCTTGAGGTAGTTCTTCCAGCGTGCGTACTTGTGGATTTCGTCGAACACGACGAGGAACGGTTTCCCGGGGTCCCGATCCGCATCCGCGAAGAAATAGGGGTCTTTGAGCAGGCGCTTCTGGTCGGTGATGAGGTCCCAGTTGAAGTAGAGGCTCTGGGCGAACTTCTTCTGGAGCTGGCGGGCCAGGGTCGTCTTGCCGACCTGGCGCGGGCCGCTCAGGAAGGCCATCTTGCCGTGGCCGGCGATGGCCTCCAGGCGGCCGGCGAGCGGGCGGGGGAGCATGGGGATAGGGTAAGACCGTAGTCTAAAAAAGTCAAGACTTTTTTAGAGTTTGGTCTAAACCGATTGCCCGCCGGCGCCTACTTCTTCTCGGGGGCTTTGGGGCGGCGGGCGTCGATGAGGGCCAGCACGCGCTCCTTGAAGGCGGCGTCCTTGTCCATGAGGTCGGTGAAGAGGTCCTGGGGGACGATGAAGACGAGGGTGCCGTCGTCCTCGGACTTGATGGTGGCGCCCGCCATGGCGAACTCGACGATGGACATCTCGCCGAACACGTCGCCGGGGCCCAACTCGGCCACCTTGGCCCACTCCTTGGCCTTGTCGGGTTTGACATGCACGGAGACCTTGCCGGCGGCCACGACATGCAGGCCTTCGACGCTGACGCCCTTGAAGAGGATGGTCTGCCCCTTCTTGAAGGGCTTCTGCTCGGCCTTCACGGCCATGGCCTTGGCCTGCTCTTCGCTCAGGCCCGCGAGGAACGGGACCCTGGTCTTGAGGAACTCGGTGACGGTCATGTGACGATCCCCTTCTCGCGCAGGTATTGCCGGATCTTCGAACGCGCGCGCGCGGTGCGCACGTGGTTGAGCCAGTCCTTCTTGGGGACCGACCCCTTCTTGGTCTGGATCTCGCAGATGTCGCCGGACTGCAGCTGGTAGTCGAGCTTCACCATCTTGCTGTTGACCCGCGCGCCGACGCAGGCCATGCCGATCTCGGTGTGGACGGTGAAGGCGAAGTCGAGCGGCGTGGCGCCGGCGGGCAGGACCTTGACCTCGCCGGCGGGCGTGAAGATGAAGACCTGGTGCAGCTCCAGGTCGGTCTTCAGGCTCTCCAGGAACTCCCTAGGGCTCTTCAGGTCCTGGAGCCATTCGATCCATTGCCTGAGCCAGTTGAGCTTCTCCTCGAGGTGGGCGTCGGGCGTGGCGGCGCCCAGCTTGTAGCGCCAGTGCGCCGCGATGCCGAACTCGGCGGTGCGGTGCATCTCCTCGGTGCGCAGCTGGATCTCGATGAGGTCGCCCTGCGGGGACATCACCGTGGTGTGCAGGCTCTGGTAGAGGTTGAGTTTGGGCACGGAGATGTAGTCGGTGAAGGAGCCGGCCACGGGCTTGAACTCGGTGTGGACGAGCCCCAGGAGCGCGTAGCAATTGGCCACCGTGTCGGTGATCAGGCGCACGCCCATCCCGTCCTGGATCTCGACGAAAGGCTTCTTCTGGCGCTGCATCTTCTGGTAGATCGACCACAGGCTCTTGGAGCGCGCCAGCACGCGGTGGGGGATGTGGGTGTCGGCCAGCTTCTTCTCCAAGGAGGACTTGAAGCGCTCCAGCGCCGCGTCGCGCCCCGCCGTCATCTCCCGGACCTCGGCCTCCAGCGCCGCGTGCTCGGCCGGGTGGATGTACATGAAGGCCAGGTCTTCCAGCTCGCTCTTGAGGCGGAACATGCCCAGGCGGTGCGCCAGCGGCGCGTAGAGGGAGACGGTCTCGCGGGCGATGCGCTCCTGCTTCTCCCGGTCGAGGAAGTTGAGGGTCTTCATGTTGTGCAGGCGGTCGGCCAGCTTGATGAGGATGATGCGGATGTCCTGGGCGGTCGCCAGCAGCATCTTGCGCCAGTTCTCGGCCTGCGCCTCGTCGCGGGAGACGAACTGCAGGGTGTCGAGCTTGGTCACGCCTTCGACGAGGAGGGCCACCTCGTTGCCGAACTCGGCGGCCAGCTGGTCGCGCGTGACGGGGGTGTCCTCGAGCACGTCGTGCAGCAGGCCAGCGCAGACGGTTGGCAGGTCGAGCTTGAACTCGATGAGGCTCTCGGCGACGGCCGCGCAGTGGACGAAGTAGTGCTCGCCCGAGGCGCGCGCCTGGTTCTCGTGCGCCTTGACCGAGTAGGCGAAGGCCTTCTCCAGCGGCGCGAGGTCGGCGTGCGGGGAGTAGGCGCGCACCTTCTCGAGCATCTCGGCCAGCTTTTCGGTTGGGTTCACGCGCGGCCTCGGAGCAGGGCGACCAGGGCCATCCCGAAGGCGAAGAAGACGAGCGTGGCGCGGTCGTCGGACTTGTGGATGCGGGGCAGGACGTCGGCCGCGCCGATGTAGATGAAGGAGCCCGCGGCGAACCCGAGGCCGGCGGCCGTCATCGCCGGGGGCAGCGACGAGAAGCCGAAGGCGCTGACGAGGCTCCCCGCCGGGGTGGCGGCGGCGACGGCCGCCAGGGCGCCCAGGGCCGCCGGGCGGCCGTAGCCGCTCTTGGACAAGAGCGAGGTCATCGTGAAGCCGTCGAGGAGCTTGTGCAGGGCCAGGGCCGTGCCGACCGCCGCGCCGGCCAGCGAGCCGGCGGCGAAGGCGGCGGAGAGGTTGAGCCCGTCGATGAAGGAGTGCGCGAAGAGCGCGCCCAGGGCGGAGGCGCTGAGCAGGTGCATGGAGCACCCCTCCAGGAACTCGGGGCAGGCGTCGCTCATCACCAGCGCCCCCATCGCGTAGAGGAGGGCGAAGGCCCCGACCGCGCCCCAGCCGGCCGCCGCGGGGTTGGCCCGCCAGGCCTCGGGCAGGACTTCCACGAAAGCCACGGCCAGGAGGAGCCCAGAGCGCATGCTGAACAGGCGCCACAGCCACTTGGGGCTGAGGGCGCCCGGAGCCAGCGGCAGCGCGCCGCCGAGCAACGTGAACAGGAACGCGGCGGCGTTGAAGCCCAGCAGCGTGCGGCTCATGCGGCGCGGGCCTCCTCGCCGGCCTGCATCTCCCAGAGCCGCTTGTAGACGCCGCCCGCCGCCAGCAGGCCGCGGTGGGTGCCGGCCTCGACCACGCGCCCGGCCTCCAGCACGACGATGCGGTGGGCGCCCTGGATGGTGGACAGGCGGTGGGCGATGACGAGCGCGGTGCGGCCCTTCATCACGGTGTCGAGCGCCCCCTGGATCTCGGCCTCGGACTTGGAGTCCAGGTTCGAGGTGGCCTCGTCGAGGATGAGCAGGTCCGGCTCGCGCAGCACGGCCCGGGCGATGGCCAGGCGCTGGCGCTGTCCCCCGGACAGGCGCAGGCCGCGGTCGCCGAGCGGCGTGTCGTAGCCCTCCGGCAGCGCCTCGATGAAGCGGGCGGCGTCGGCCACCCGGGCGGCGCGCTCGATGTCCGCGCGCGACGCCCCCGGCCGGCCGATCGCCAGGTTGCCGGCCACCGTGTCGTTGAAGAGGACGGTCTCCTGCGTGACGATGCCGACCCGGTCGCGCCACGAGCGTATGTCGAGGGAGCGCAGGTCGGCGCCGTCGACGAGGATGGCCCCTTCGGCCGGGTCGTAGAGCCGCAGCAGGAGCTGGGCCAGGGTGCTCTTGCCGGAGCCCGAGGCCCCCACGACGGCGAGGGTCTCGCCCTTGCGCAGCTCCAGGTCCACCTTGTGGAGCGCGGCGGCGTCGCGGGAGGGGTAGCGGAAGGTCAGGGCGTCGAGGCGGACCGACCCCGTCAGGCCCGGGAAGGGGCGCGCGTCCGGCGATTGGACGATGCGCGGCTTCTCGTCGAGGATCTCGAAGATGCGCTCCCCCGAGGCCAGGCCGCGCTGGAGCTCCGAGTTGAGCTTGCCGAGGTTCTTCAGGGGGGCGTAGGCCACGAAGAAGGCCCCGGCGAACATCGCGAAGTCGCCGGGCGTCATGCGGCCGCGCAGGATCTCCAGGCCGCCCATGTAGATGACGCCGGCGATGATGAGCGAGCCGATGAACTCCATCAGCGGCCCGGAGAGGGCGGTGGCGCGCAGGTAGCGCATCATCTCGACGAAGAAGGACTCGTTCTCCTCCTTGAAGCGCCGGGTGGCGCCGTCCTCGTAGTTGAAGGCCTTGATCAGCATCATGCCCTGCAGGCTCTCCTGGAAGCGGTGGTAGAGCGTGCCCATGATCTCCTGGGAGGAGCGCGACGCGTCGCGCATCTTGCGTCCGAGCACGATCAGGACCGCCGCGGCGAAGGGCGCCACCAGCAGGGCCATCGTCGCGAAGCGCGCGTGGCGCCAGAAGAGCACCCCGAGGCAGGTCGCGACGGTCAGGAGGTCGCGCACCAGGTAGAGGGGGGCGAACTGCAGGGTGGACTGCACCATCGACAGGTCGTTGGTGACGCGCGAGAGGATCTCGCCCGCGCGCCGCTCGGTGTAATAGTCCAGCGAGAGCTTGTGGAGGTGGCTGAACAGGTCCTCGCGCAGCTCCTGCGTGACCCTCTGCCCGATCCAGCTCATCAGGTAGTTCTGGGCGTAGCCGGCCACCGACTTGAGGAGCATGAACACCGGGACCGCCAGGGCGATGAGGACCACGTTCGTCTTCTCGCCCAGGGCCAGCTCCTCGGTGATGGGGCGCAGGACCGGGGTCAGCACGCCCTTGGCCGTGAGGATGTCCGACTGCAGGAACACCCCGTCGGTGACGAGCTTGAGGAGGAAGAGGATCAGGCCGTTGGAGGCCGCGACGACCACCATCGCGGCGCCGGCCTGTGCGAAGCGCAGGCGGTACGGCCTGACATAGGGGACGAAGCGCTCCCAGCCCTTCATCGCGACGCCTCCGCCAAGGGGGCCAGCGCCGGTTCGGCGAGCAGGGCGTCGGCGGCCCGGCCGACGGCCCCGGGCCCGCCGAGCATGTCCCGCAGGCCGGCGAGCTCGCGCCGCAGGGCGTCGAGGCGGCGCGGGTCGCCGAGCAGGCGCAGGGCCTCGCCGGCCACCGCGGCCGGAGTGGCCTTGTGCTGGATGAGCTCGGGCACGAGGGCCTTGCCGGCCAGGAGGTTCGCCATGGCGATGTAGGGGACCTTGATGAGCGCCCGCGCCAGCAGATAGGTCGGCCAGGAGAGCTTGTAGACGACGACCATCGGGACCCCGAGCAGGGCGTTCTCCAGCGTCGCCGTCCCGGAGGAGCTCAGCAGGAGGTCCTGGCGGGAGCGCTCGGCATAGTCCGATTCGCGCACCAGGCGGGCCCGGCTGCCGTCGGGGAGGCGGACCTTCGAGAGCCAGCGCAGGTAGTGCTCGTCTCCGAGGGCCGCGGCGGCGAACACGGTGACCTCCAGGCGCGGGTAGTCGCGGGCGATGCGCCAGAGCGCGGCGGTGAAGAGGGGCAGGTGGCGGCGCACCTCTCCCGGCCGGGACCCGGGCAGGAGGCCTAGGCGCAGCGGGTCGGTTCCCGGCCGCGCCGCGCGTGGCTCGGGGAGGATGTCGAGCAGGGGGTGGCCCACCCACGTCACCGGCACGCCGGCGTCGCGGTAGAGGCGCTCCTCGAAGGGGAAGATGACCAGCATGCGCTTCACGCAGCGCCGGATGCCCGCCACCCGGCCCGGGCGGGTCGCCCAGACCTGGGGGCTGATGAAATAGTAGGCCGGCACGCCGCGGCGCCGCGCGGCCTCGAGGACCCGGCCGTTGAACCCCCAGAAGTCGATGCAGACGACGGCGTCGACCTCCCCGCGGGCCATCAGGCCGTCCAGCCGCGACAAGAGGCGCGCCAGGCGCGGCAGGCGCCGCGCCGGTTCGACGAAGCCGGTCACGCCCAGTGAGGCGAGGTCTTCGAGGAAGACCCCCCGGTCCCCGAGGGCCCCGCGCGTCAGCGGCCCGCCCACGGCGCTGAGCGCCAGCTCCGGGCGGCGCCGGCGCAGCTCGGCGGCCAGCATCGAGGCGTAGAGGTCCCCGGAGGGGTCGCCGCAGACGATCAGGAGGCGCCTCACTCTTCGGGACCCCTGACGGCGCGGCCGACGGCCCCGGCCAGGCGCTTGATGCTCCCGGCCCAGGCCGGAAGGAAGGCCGACTGCCGGGTATGGTGGGACAGCTCGTAGCGCTCGAGCTCCTCGGCGATCTGCAGGGCCAGCGCCAGCGCCTCCAGCCCGTGCTCGCCGGAGGTCCAGGGCTTGCGGTCGTGGACGATGCAGTCGCGGAAGTGGTCGAGCTCGACGCGCAGGGGCTCGGTCTTGTCGAGCTTCGGGGTGATGATCTCAACGTCCTTGAGGCTCTTGATCTCGGGCTTCTTGCGCTTGTAGATGTTGAGCGAGGCGTTGAGGTAGTCGAGCGAGATGTAGCTCGACTCCTGGAAGATGCGGATCTTGCGGCAGCGCTTGATGGAGATGCGGCTGGCGGTCAGGTCCGCCACGCAGCCGTTCTTGAAGCGCACCCGCACGTTGGCGATGTCCTCGTGCTTGGCGAACAGGGACGCCCCGAGCGCCTCGAGGCTCTCGACCTCGGAGCCCACCAGGGTCAGCAGGATGTCGAGGTCATGGATCATCAGGTCCAGGACCACGCCGATGCCGGCCACGCGCGGGTCGTAGGGGCCGAGGCGCTCCACGGTGATGAAGCGGGGCTCGCGGATGTGGGGGATGGCGCCGAGCACGGCCGGGTTGAAGCGCT
Source organism: Elusimicrobiota bacterium (assembly GCA_016218495.1). Classification (GTDB taxonomy): domain Bacteria; phylum Elusimicrobiota; class Elusimicrobia; order UBA1565; family UBA1565; genus SCTT01. Next base: position 28,025 of record JACRDU010000079.1, on the reverse strand, counting down.
CGACATGGCCGACCTGGAGCTGGACCTTCTTCTCCTCGGACTTCGCCAGCAGGGCCTTGGCCTGCTCGACGGTGGCCGCGATGGGCTTCTCGATGAGGACGTGCTTGCCCGCTTCCAGGGCCGCCATCCCGACGTCGAAGTGGAACTCGGTCGGCACGGCGATGACGAGGGCGTCGACCTTGCCCAGCAGGTCGTTGTGGTCGCGGTAGGGCATGGTCCCGGCGCGCCAGGCCGCTATCTGCGCGCGCCATTGGTTGGTGTCCGCGACCCCGACGAGCTCGTAGCCCGGGTGCTTGCCCAGCACGCGGGCGTGCAGCGCGCCCATGCGGCCGGCGCCGATGACTCCTATCTTCAGCCGAGGTTCGCTCACGGGGTCCCTCCGTCCACCGCCCAGACGGCCAGGCCCTGGGCGTCGGCCCCGCGCACGAACTCGTCGCGGTCGAAGATGAGGGTCTTGCCGGCCTCGAGGGCCAGGGCCGAGGCGCCGGCCTCCCCGAGGGTCTTGAGCGTGTCCAGGCCCAGCACGGGCAAATCGAAGCGGAAGTCCTGCCGGGGTTTGGCGACCTTGACCACGACCAGGCGCGGGGCCTCCCCGTTGGAGCGCACGAGCTGCCCCGCGCGGCGCACGCAGGCGTCGGTGCCCTCCATCCCCTCGACGGCGACGACGGCGCGGCCCTGGACGACCACGCTCTGGCCGACGTCCATGCCGGCCAGGGCCTTGGCGGCCTTCCAGCCCAGCGCGGCGTCGGCCTCCTCGTCGGCGCTGGGCTTGCGCTTGGTGAGGACGCCGGCGGCCGGGATGAGGTGCTGGAGATAGGTTGCGGAGGAAAGGACCTCGAGGCCTTCCTTCTTGAATTCCTCGGCGACGGCGGAGAGGATGGTGTCGGTGCGGCGGTCCTTGAGGGAGGCCAGGATCTTCACGGCACGCAGGTCCGGAATTATCCCGCCGAAGAGCGAGACGTGCTGGACCTTGCCGGCCATCACGACCTGGGTGACGCCGGACTTCTTGAGGAACGACAGCGGCGCGCTGACCTGGCCCAGGGCGAAGCACTCGACGGAGTCCACGGCCGGTGTCAGCGCGGGCAGGTCGGTGACCCCTTTGAGAGCCACGGCGACGACGCGCGCGCCCCGGCGCTTCGCCTCTTCGGCGAAGAGCACGGGGAAGCGGCCGGAGCCGGCGATGAGGCCGATGGCGGGGGTCATTCTTTGCACCAGTCCCCTTGGTAGCGGCAGCGCGGGATGGGCGGGGGTTGCGCTCCAGAGCCGTCACCGGGCACGACGACGGGGGGCTGCGGGTGACGCACGGGCGGCGGCGCCGGCTCGGCGTGGGCGCCCGTGGGAGGCCGGGAGTCGGCGACGCGCCTCGACTCTTCGATGAGGGAGAAGGCGGCCCCCAGGGAGAAATCGGTTTCCCCCCGGGCTTTACGGACCTGCACCTGGTTCGTGAAGAAGTCCGTGCAGGAGAAGCGTTGCTGCGGGGTGAAGATGGAAAGGTCGACCGGGACGCTTTGGCGGCCCAAGGCCTGGAGGTGGGCGTCGCGCCACCGTTCCCAGTCGAATGCGAGATCGGCGAAGTGGCTGCCGTCCCATCGCGAGCAGGCGGCTTCGGTCCAAGAGCGCAGAGACTCCAGGGCCGCCTCCTGCGCCTGATGGGCCGTTTCGCGTTCCCGCCTGTCGCGAAAATACCCGGCTAAATCGGCGCGATGCCGCTGTTCTTCAACGACGGCGCGGGCCAATTCTTCTGCTCCAGCCTGTATATCGCCGAGTCGGTCCAGGAAATCGGAACCTCCGGAGGCGGGCCCCGCCGTTTCCAAGGGCAGCCTCTTCGAAATAATCGGCTTGAATACCTCCACCCAGTGGTCCTTCCTATAGGGGTCGAATCCTTCGGCGATACGATTGTCCCATTCCCTGGCCGCTGCGGGGAGACCCGCAATCGCCGAATCATACCGCGTCATGTCTTCAGCGGTCAATTGGAAGACATTGGCCGCCGCCACACGTTGTGCCGAACGAATCCGCAGCTCTATTGCGGCGTCATTGCGCAAATCGCGATTCGGCGTCAAGAGGTCCTTGAAATGCTGTTGCTCGTGAAAAATGGCGTGGCCGAGCTTCCCGGGATAACTGAACGCGGCCCAGCCGATTCGGACCAGGCCGGCATTGTCCGTGTGCGCGACGGTGCCGCTAGGCAGGGAAGGGTCGAATATCGGGCCGAAGGTCCCGGTGTTGCCTATGAAGCTCTCCATGGCTTCTGGAATCCCCGGCCTGCTCGGGGGACCGCTCAGAATTGTTCCTGAGAGCGGCTTTGAGGGATTGGAAATCCCATAGGATGTTTGCGCGAGAGCCGTCAATTCTGATGCCAGAATTCTCAGCATCCTCCGCTTATTGGCCGCGGAACGGCTCTTGGCGGAGATTTCTTCAACCTCTGCTGATGAAAAGGAGGAGAGGTCGTATTGGCCGCTGGAAAAGAACCCGGACTTTCGCTTGAGCGCAATCAGGCGAATAGCATCAGTTTCGAGTTCATTTTTCAACGATTGAAAGGCCGATGTCTTTTCCTCAAGCGCCCGCATGTCCTTCGCGGATGGCGTATGAAGGGCGCCTCGAACGGATGTCGTCACCAGCGCGAGGATAACAAGCGCGCGTCTCATGGGGAGACCTCGAAATCGATCCACGCGCTCTCGAATTGGAAGACGGTGGTCCCTTCCGGCAGCCCGCCGAAGGCCTTGTGGCCTTCCTTCTTCCACTTCTCAATCCACTCTTTACGGAGCGGTGCATAGACCGCCCGAATTCTATATTTCCCAGGGGTCGCAAAATCAAAGCCGGTCAAAATCCGCGCGTCGGCAGGGGCCCAGGGCGGGCGTTCGAATGGGACGCGCGCCCATCCCGGGGTTCGGGCCCACGCATCCTTCGACTGTTCACGCCTAAGGAACGTCATCCACTCGGCCTCCCGGCCTGGGGGACCACGACGGTAATCATCCCGAAATCTATCACGGATCGGCGCAACGATCGAGGGGGAGGCCGTAAGGGAGCCCCCCCCGCGCAACAGGACCCCCCCATCCCAGAATTTCGGATCGCTGTGCCGAGGATTCGTCCAGAAATCAAATTCTCCATGGAACATCCCCAGGGGGCCAAAATCAGCCTTGAGACGACCGCCGTCGGGGCCGACAGCCTCAAAGTAGGTGTCGAATTCCTCGTTTTGATTTCGTCCCAGCTCGCTCTGATTGCGCCAGAACCTGTCAGAGATGAAGACGTCTTCTTTGCCGATGTTCTTCAGCGTAATGACGTACCACAGCGCGTCATGCGGCTTGAGGCGCGTCTTGACGAGGGTCAGGTTCAGTTCGAGGGGCTTCTCGGGCTGGCGTCGGCAAGAGGCGGCGGCGAGCGGGAAAAGGAGCGCCGCCGCCAGGGCCGCAAGGCCCCGGCGGCGCGCCGAAAATCCCGCCGCTCCGGCTCGGCTCAGAGCGTCACCTCTTCCTCGGCCAGCTCGCCGGTGGCCGGGCGCATGATGCCGCGCTGGGACTTCTCGATGAACTCGACCATCTCGGCGACCTGCGCCGTCGGCGAGCTCCCCTTGAGCTGGGCCAGGGCGGCCTCCATCGGGACGCCCGAGGAGAACAGCGCCTTGTAGGCCTCCTTGATGGAGCGCACGGCCTCGTGGCCCAGGCCCGCCCGGCGCAGGCCGAGCAGGTTCAGGCCGCGCAGCGTCGCACGGTCGCCCTGGCAGGTGCAGAACGGCGGCACGTCCTTGCCCACCATCGAGCCGCCGCCCAGCATCGCGAAGCGGCCGATGCGGGTGAACTGGTGCACGGCCGCGCAGCCTCCCAGCACGGCGTAGTCGCCCACCTCGATGTGGCCGGCCAGCTGCACGCAGTTGACCACGATGACGCCGTTGCCGATGCGGCAGTCGTGGGCCACGTGGCTGTAGGCCATGAAGAGGCAGCCCGAGCCGATGCGCGTCTCGCCGGAGGCCTTGGTGCCGCGGTTGAGGGTCACCGACTCGCGCACGGTGTTCTTGTCGCCCATCACCAGGAGCGCGTGCTCGCCCTCGTACTTGAGGTCCTGGGGCGCCCCGCCGACGAAGCAGCCCGGGAAGAGGCGGTTGCCCTTGCCCATGTGGGTGAACTCCACATGCGCGTGGGCGCCGATGGAGCAGTCGGCGCCGATGACGACGTCCTCCCCGATGACGGCGTAGGGGCCGACCTTGGCCGACGGGTCTATCTTGGCCGTCGGGTCGACGACGGCCGTGGGATGGATGTTCGGCATGGCCGCCTCAGGCCTTCTTGTCGGCCAGCACGAAGGACATCTCCGCCTCGCAGGCCACCTTGTCGCCGAGCATGGCCGTGCCCTTGAAGCGTCCGGCGCGCCCGCCGAGCTTGAGGACCTCGACCTTGAGGGAGAGCACGGTGCCGGGGGTCACGGCGTTGCGGAACTTGGCCTCCTCGATGCCGAGGAAGAAGGCGATCTTGTTCTCGAAGCCCCCCTTGGACATCAGCATCACGCAGGCGGTCTGGGCCAGGGCCTCGATGATGAGCACGCCCGGCATGATGGGCTGGCCGGGGAAGTGGCCCTGGAAGAAGTGCTCGTTCATCGTCACGCACTTGGTGCCGACGGCGAGCTTGCCCTCCTCCATCACGTCGACCTTGTCGACGAGGAGGAACGGGTAGCGGTGCGGGATGCACTTCATGATGCCGCTGATGTCGATGGTGCGCACCGGAACGGCCGTCTGACAGCAGGTCTCTGCGTCCATGGTTGTTCTCCCGGGCTCAGGCCTAGCGGGCCTTGGCCCCCGTCTTGCCGCGCATCTTGATGGCGGCCTGGTTGAGCAGCTTCGCGAACTCGATGTTGTGGGCGTGGCCCGGCCGCACGGCCTCTACGCGCATCTTGAAGAGCGAGCGGCCGATGAGGGTCAAATCGCCGACCAGGTCCAGCATTTTGTGCCGGACGAACTCGTCGGGGAAGCGCAGGCCCTCGGGCGTGGTGTGGATCTTGTCCTTGCCGATGACGACGGCGTTCTCGAGGCTGCCGCCCTGGGCCAGGCCCTGGCTCTTGAGGTAGGCCACCTCGTGCTCGAAGCAGAAGGTCCGCGCCGAGGCCAGCTCGGCGATGTAGGTCTCCGGGTCGATGCGCATGGTCAGCGTCAGCTCGGGCACCAGCGGGTGGTCGTGGATGAGGGTGGCCTTCACCTCGAAGCGGTCGGCGGGGACGGCGCGGTAGACGGAGCCGCGGTCCTCGTAGGTGACCTCCTCGTCGGGGATGTGCAGGTAGCGCTTGGGGTGCTCGGGGAAGCGCTTGATGCCGGCCTTGAGCAGGGCCTTGAAGAAGGGCAGGGCCGAGCCGTCCATGGCGGGCGGCTCGTTGGCGGTGACCAGGATGTCGCAGTTGTCGATGCCCAGGCCGGTCAGGGCCGAGAGCACGTGCTCGACGGTGTGGACCTTGGCGTCGCCCAGGCCGATGTTGGTGCCGCGCACCGTGGCGACGACGAAGCCCAGGCGCGCCGGGATCATCGGGCAGCCGGGGAGGTCGGAGCGGAAGAAGCGGATGCCGGCGTTGGCCGGGGCCGGGCGGAAGGTGAGCCTGGAGGGGTTGCCGGTGTGAAGGCCGATGCCCTCCAGGGTCGCCTCGGTCTCGACGGTCGTCTGCGCTTCGTGCTCGTGTCTTGTCATCGCGTCTCCTGGCCCATCAGCGCCTTGGCCTTCTTGAGGGCCTCGTACATCTCCGGGAGCTTGCCGAGCAGCGCCTGGAGCTTCATCGCCTCGCGGTGCGGCCGCGCCGGCGAGCCGAACAGGATGGCCTTGGGCGGCACGTCGCTCATCACGCCGGTCTGCGCGGTGATGACGGCGCCGTCCCCGATCGAGATGTGCCCCGCGATGCCGGCCTGCCCGGCCAGCACGACCTGGTTGCCGACCTTGGTGGAGCCGGCCACGCCCACCTGGGAGATGATGAGGCAGTTGCGCCCGGTGACGACGTTGTGGCCGAGCTGGACCAGGTTGTCGATCTTGGTGCCGGCGCCGACGCGCGTCTCTCCGGTGGCCGCACGGTCGATGGTGGTGTTCGCGCCGACCTCGACGTCCTCTTCGAGGACCACCCGCCCCACCTGCTGGATCTTGTGGTGCTTGCCGGTCTTGGGGTCGGTCTCGTAGCCGTAGCCGTCCGAGCCCACGACGGCGCCCGGCTGAAGGATGACGCGGTCGCCGAGCTCGCAGTAGTCTCCGACGTAGGCGCGGGGATGTATCACGCAGTCCTTGCCGATGCGGGCGTTGTGGCCGACGTAGCAGTTGGCGCCGATGCGGGTCCGGTCGCCGACCAAAGTCCGCCCCTTGACGACCGTGAAGGGACCGACGGCTACATCCTTGCCGAGCTTGGCCTCGAAGTGGACCTCGGCCTTCTGGCTGACGACGGCGGGCTCGGGCTTCCACTTCTCCTGGTAGATGAGCTCGAGGAGCTGGGCGTAGGCCGCGCGGGGCCGCTCGGAGTAGAGGCGGTTGGCGGGCCCGCCCGGGATCTTCTCGCCCGAGGGGGCCATAAAGACCGCGACCGCCTTGGAGGCGGTCACGTGCGCGGCGTACTTCTGGTTCTCGAGGAAGGAGACCTCGGCGGGTCCGGCCTCGAGCAGGCCGGCCGCCCCGGTCACGACGGCGTCGGGGTCGCCCGCCAAGCGGGCCCCCGTCATCTCGGCGATCTTTCCCAGGGTGATGTTCATGGCAGGGCGGCCTCCAACCTCTTGAGCACCTTCGCGGTCAGGTCCACCGAGCCCTGGCCGAACAGGATGGCGCTCTTGTCGATGACGACGCTGACCCCGTTCTCCACGGCCGTCTCGCGCACGGCCTTGTAGATGCGCCCGAGAAGCATCTCGGAGCGCTTCGACTCGATGTCGACGAGGTTTTTCTCGAGCTGGGCCTGGAAGTCGACCAGGCCCGACTCCTTGTCGGCGATGTCCTTCTGCTTGGCGGCGACGGCCGCGTCCAGGTCCTTCACGCGCTGGTCGCGCTCGCGCAGCTCGCGCTCGGCGCGGGCCTGGAGCTCCGCCGGGGCCGGGCCGGCGGGCTGCGCGGGCGCGGCGGCCGGAGCGGGCTCCTCCGTCCCCAGGGCCTCTGCCGCGGTGGGCATCTCCTCTTCAGGGAGGCCCGGGATGCTGATCCTCAGCGGTTCCGTCGAGGCGGGAGCGCCCATCCCGGGAAGGCCGGTCAGGGCGGCGGCCGGGTCCGCCGGCGGAGCTTCGGCCTTGGCCGGCTCGGGAGCGGGGGCCGGGGCGGGCTCCGCGGGAGCCGGGACGGGGACCGGCGGCTGGGCCGGCGCCTCGGGCGCGGGGGGCGGCGGGACGAAGATGGGGGCCTGGGCGGCGGCCTCGCGCTCGGCGCGCAAGTTCGTCAGCTCCGAGCGCAGCCGGATGAGCTCGGCCTTGCGCAGGTTCACCTGCTCCTCGGCCTGGCGGACGATCTCGGCGTAGCTCTGCTTGGCCTTCTGGGTCTCGGGGAAGCGGCGGAACACGGCCTGCAGGTCGACGTAGCCGATGGAGCCGCGTTCGCCGCGGTTCTCCTCGAGGCTGATCTCCAGGGCGCAGAGCGGCGCGGCGGCCGCGAGCAGGGCGAGGGCGAGGGCGAGGGCTGGTTTTCTCATTAGAAGAGGTTCCCTATGCCGAAGTTTATCTGGTACTTGGCCTCGCCGGGGCGGTGCTGGAAGCCGTAGCCCCAGTCGAGGCGGATCGGGAAGGCCGGCGTCGTGAAGCGGATGCCGAACCCGACGTTCGACTTGATGTCCTGCTGGTCCTGCCCGACCTTGAGGCGCATCGTGCGGGGGGAGTCCCAGCTGCCGCCGATGTCGTAGAAGGTCACGAACTTGACGATGGTCTTCTTGCGCTCGCGCGCCAGGGGGAACCCGAGCTCGATGTTGGCCACGTCGTAGACCCGGCCGCCGTCGCGGTAGCCGGCCTCGCCGGAGGCGGAGTAGCCGCGCAGGGTGTCCTGGCCCCCGATGAAGAAGCGCTCGAAGACCGGGACGGTGCGGGTCTCGGCGAACTGGGTGATGTAGGAGATGCGGTTGGAGAGGGTGAGGACGAGCGGGTAGTCCTCCACCTCGGCCAAGGTCCAGTGCTGGGCGTCCGAAAGCGAGGGGCGCAGGAAGTTGATGTCGCCGTAGACCGGGCCTCCGGCGACGTCCAGGCTCAGCGCGTGGCGCGAGCCGCGCGCGGGGTCCCAGACGCTGTCGCGCGTGTCGCGCGCGAAGGTGGCGCCGATCATGGACTGGATGCTGGTCCCCTCGGAGAGCTGGCCGAGGAACTGGGGGTCGACGTTGCTCAGGGAGATCTGGGCGAAGGAGTAGTAGGTGTCTAGGCGGTACACGTCGTCGGCGAAGCGCGGGCCGACGCGCAGCGCGCCGCCGACCCGCTTGTTGACGTAGGCGCTCGACGAGCCGGCGTAGGGGGAGATGCGCCGCGTGTTGTAGGCGTCCACGCCCAGACTGATGGGCTTGTCGTTGACCCAGGGGGTCATCCAGGAGGCGGAGAAGTCGTTCACGCGCGCGCCGAAGGACCACTGCAGGGAGGAGCGCCAGGCCCGCCCGAAGAGGTTCAGGTGCTGCAGCGAGAGGGTGCCGAGGATGCCGTCCAAGGACGAGAACCCCGCCCCCGCCGTCAGCATCCCGGGCTTGCCCTCCACGATGTCGAAGGTGAGGTCCACCTTCTCGGGGTCGTAGGGGCTCTGGACGTCGGGCTGGACGTCGTCGATGAAGCCCAGGTTCATGATCTTCTCCTGGCTCTTGCGGAGCTTGGAGACCTGGAAGAGCATGCCGGGCTTGAGCAGGATCTCGCGGGTGAACACCCAGGCCTTGGTGGCCTTGTAGCCTTCCACGTCGACGTGGTCGACGTAGACGGCCGGGCCCTCCTGGATGTCGAAGCGCACGTCCATCAGGCCCGTGGCCGGGTTGAAGGTCTTCTCGGGGGAGATGAGGGCGCGGAGCCGGCCCTTCTCGGCGAAGAGCTCCTGGAGCCCGCGCACGGAGGCGTCGAACTTCTCCTGGCTGAAGAGCTTGCCCTTCTTGTACTCGAGGGCCTTGGCCAGCTCCGTCGAGACGTAGAGGGTGTGGCCGAAGAAGGTGGTGTCGCCGTAGCGGTACTGGGCGCCTTCCTCGATGGAGACGGTCAGCACGGCCTCGGTGCCGGCCTCGTTGAACGAGACCGTCGAGGAGAGCACCTTCATGTCGAGGTATCCCTTGTTCTTGTACTTGGCCTCGACCTTGCGCAGGTCGTCTGGTATCTCCTTCTCGGTCAAGGCCTTGTCGAAGAGCCAGCCGGGCTTGTTCGTCATGCCCTTGAGCAGCTTCTTGGGCTTGAAGGCCTTGATGCCGAGGAAGTCCACCCGGGCAAGCCTGGAGCGGGGGCCCTCGACGACCTTCATCGACAGGTCGGCCTGGAGCGCCGCGGTGTCGACGGCGACCTCGGGCTCGACCGAGGCGCGCAGGTAGCCCTTCTTGCGGTAGGCCTCGAGGACCTTGTCGGCGTCGTCGCGCATCTTGGCCCGGTCGAACGGGTCCCCCTTCTTGAGCGACATCGCGTCGACCAGGCGGCCCTTGCCCATCTTGTCCCGGCCGGGGAACTCCACCTTGCGCACCAGCGGCTTCTCCTCGATGAGGAAGGTGAGGCGGACCTCCCACGGGGACGGCGAGCTCGAGGCGAAATGGACGGGCACCGGGCGGTCGGGCAGCGGGGTGACGTCGGCGGCCACGCGCTCGAAGCCGCCCAGGCCCAGGACGGCCTGGATGTCCCGGTCGAGGTCGGGCCGGTCGTAGAGGTCGCCCTTGCGCCCCTTGATCTGCGTGCGGATGGTCGAGCGCTTGACGTTGCGCTGGCCGGAGATCTCCAGCTCGCCGATGACCCAGGGCGGGGCCGGCGCGGCGTGCGGGTCGGGGGGCGGGAGCGGGGCGGCCGCTCCGTAGCGGGCCTGGGGGACCCCTTCGGTCAGGTCGAAATCGACGCGCAGCGCCGCCGAGGAGAGGGCCACCACGCGGATGGAGACGCCTGTGAAGAGGCTGGAGCCCAGGAGCGCGGCCATGTCGGCGGCCTTGGCCTCGGGGGGGTAGGGCTCCCAGAGCTTGACCGAGACGAGGGAGCGCACCCGGTCCTCCGAGACGGTCTTGAGGCCGTAGACCTGGATCTGGGCGACGACGGGCGCCGAAACGGCTTCGTTCCGGGGTTCCCCGGACGCCTCTTGCCCAGATGCAATCCCGGAAAATACCGCTAGAATAAGCGGAAACAGGATAATACGGAAGGTGTACACTGCTGCCTGCAGTATATAAAAATCAGACGGCGGTGGGCAATGTCCTCCGTACGCGCGCGGGCGTGCGAGGGACCGGGGTCAGGACCCGTGGTAGGGGCCCGGGTAGGTCACGGTCCCCGAGACCTTCCCGAGCCGGGAACCGCTCAGGTCGAAGACGCTGAACTCGCCTTCGGGGACGGCCCAGTCCGGCTTGAGCCCCAGGGGCGCGGCGGCCTGAAAGCCCATCCGGGCGAGGAACGCCGGCAGAGCGGAGGCGAAGACCAGGTCGATCTTGATGCCGCGGCAGCGCTCGAGGCCGTGGCGCACGAGGCGCTCGCCGACGCCCAGCTTGCGGTTCTCGGGCCGCACGCCCATGACGGCGAGCGCGGCGGCGGGCAGGACCGTCGACCCCGAGACCATCACCCGGGCGTAGAGCGCGTAGCCGAGGATCTCGCTGCCGTTGGCCGCGACGATGGAGAGGTTCGGGTTGAACTCGGCCAGGGCCCGGAGCGCCGAGGCGAGCTGGACCTCGTTCTCGCGGCCGTAGGCCTGCCGGAGGATCTCCTCTGAGGTGGAGCGCTCCCCCGACTTCTCGCCCCGGATGATGATTTCCATCCCGGCGATTATACGAATTACTGGCCGGCGCTCAAGATGCGGGCCGGCGCGGCCGGTGCAGCCAGACCAGCACCGCCAGGAAGGCCGGCGAGCCGAGCGCCGCGGCCCAGAGGAACCAGCCGGTCCGGCCCAGGGCGGCCAGGACGACCAGGGCGTAGATGAAGTCGCGCTGCGCCAGGGAGTCCTCGAGAGCGGCCAGGCGGCGCTCGGCCGGCGCGGCCTGCGCCGCCACCTCCGCGACGCCGGAGAAGAACGGGCCGGGCCCGGGGGCCGCGGCGGCCTTGCGCCGCGAGTGGGCGTAGGCCAGCGCGGCCGAGGCCGACGCCGACGCCGCGGCGACCAGCCCCAGCGCCAGAGGCCAGAGCGCGCCGTGGGCGCGGGAGAGGCCCAGCCCCAGGCCCAGGAACAGGGCCGCATGCACGACGTTGTCCCCCCAGAAGTCGAGGACCCCCCCGAGGGGGCTCTCCTGGAAGCGCAGGCGGGCCAGCTCCCCGTCGCAGCCGTCGAGGGTGGAATGCAGCCAGACCAGCAGCGCCCCCGCCAGCGAGGCGCCGTAGGTCCCGACGGCGAGCAGCGCCGCGCCGGCCAGCCCGAAGCCCACGCTCACGAAGGTCATGTGGTTGGGCATGACCACGGTGTCGAGCAGGCGCCGGGTCACGGCCAGGGAGATGCGGCGGTCGAAATGCCGGGCCATGAAGCCGTCGGTGCCCTTCACCGCGTCCTTGACGATCCACTCGACGGCGTCGCGGGGCGGCTGCGTCAGGAAGACCGAGGCGCCGGCCTCGAAGGGGCGGGACTCGAAGCCGACCTGGTCGTCCCTGGCCGACAGCACGAGCTGGAGCACGCCGCGTCCCTGCGCGTCCTTCCAGGAGACCGGGCGGTCGGGCGTTTCGGACAGGATGCGCCGCAGGGCCGCGAGCCGTACCAGATGGTCCCCCGAGACCGAGAGGTAGGGCGGCTTCACCGGGGCCTCCACCGTGCCCCCCGGCTCGGCCCAGCGCACCGCGAGGCCCTCGGGCAGGCGCAGGCCGGCGGCCTCGGGCGGGCGCGGGGTGCCGATCCAGACCCCGGCCAGGCCGGCCCGGCGCAGCACGAAGAGCTGGCGCTCGAGGACGCCCAGCCCGGCCACGCGGGAGAACATCAGCGCCGGATGGGGGACCCAGAGGACCGCGTCCTTGACCGTCATGGCGCCTTCGCCCTGCGTCGCGCGCCGCGGGCCGGGGCGGACGCGTAGCAGAGCTCCACGAGGCGCATCGCGTCGCGCGCCTCCTCGAGGGCGGCGGCGCGGGCGCGCGGGTCGCGCACGGCGTCGGCGAAGTCCGCGAGGGTCCCCCGGAACCATTCGGGGTGGGCGGAGCCCTTCGAGAGCGGCTCGGCGAAGACGAAGCGCGACTCCGAGCCGTCGGCCAGGCGGACGACCAGGGCGTCGTCTTGGACCTCGACGGCGCCGCGCGAGCCCCGGAACTCCCCGCGGTGCCCGCGCCGGGGGGCGCGCCAGCTCAGGTGGACGACGGCGCTCAGGGCCCCGAAGCCGGCCAGGACGGTGGCCTCCTCCTCGCTCCGGGCCGCCGGCGCCAGCAGCGCCGAAGCCGACGTCGGACGCCGGCCCAGCAGCCAGCACAGCAGGTAGAAGGCATGCCAGCCGTGGTCCATGACGATGCCGCCGCCGGAGCGGGCCGGGTCGGTGCGCCAGCCGCCGCCCGCGTCTTTTGCCGGCTCGGTGCGTAGCACCTGCCACTCGGCGTAGCGCAGGTCGCCGACGGCGCCGGCGTCGAGCAGCTCCTTGAGCTTGGCCAACAGCGGCGCCTTCTTCCAGTTGTGCACGCAGACCAGCGCGCGGCCGCCGGCCTCGGCGGCCGCGGCCAGGGCGTCGAGGTCCGCCTCGCGCAAGGCCAACGGCTTCTCGCAGAGCACGTGCAGCCCCGCCTCCAGGGCCTCCTTCGCCAGCGGGGCGTGCAGCCAAGGAGGGGTGGCGATGTCGACGAAGTCCAGGCCGGGCCCGTCCGCGGCGAGCTCGGCCAGGGACGCGTAGAGGCGCGCCCCGGGCAGCGCCGCCGCGGCGGCCTTCCTGCGCCGGGGGTCCGCCTCGACCACCGCGGCGACGACGAAGCCGGGGGAGGCCCGGAAGGCGGGCAGGTGGGCGTCCTCGGCCACGCGGCCGAAGCCCACCAACGCCCCGCGCAGCGGCGCCGGCGCCTGCGTCACGGGAGGGCGGCGAGCCAGGCGAAGCAGGCCTCGAGGCGGTCGAGGGCCTCGTCGGCCTGCGCGGCGGTGATGTTCAGCGGAGGGTTGATGCGGATGACCGGGGAATAGGCCATCGTGACGAGCCCGCGCCGCAGGCCCTCCTCGAAGAGGGCGCGGCAGCGGTCCTTGCCGAGCGGCTCCTTGGTCGACCGGTCGGCGACGAGCTCCACGCCGATCATCAGCCCGCGCCCGCGCACGTCGCCGATGAACGGGAAGCGGTCCGGCATCGCTTTCAGGCGCGCCAGCATCGCCGCCCCCACCGCGCGGCTGTTCTCGACGAGCTTCTCGGCCTCGAGGATGCGCAGCGTCGCGTCGCAGGCCGCGGCGGCCAGGGGGTTGCCGCCGTAGCTCGAGGAGGACCCCGAGGGGTTGGCGAAGGGCTTGGACGCGGCGATCTCGGCGGTGGTGATGACGCCGCTGACCGGGAAGCCCCCGGCGATGCCCTTGCCGACGGTCATCACGTCGGGGACGACGCCCTCGTGGTCCACTCCGAACCAGCGCCCGGTGCGCCCGAAGCCGGTGATCATCTCGTCGGCGATGAGCAGGGCCCCGCGCTCGGCGGCGACCTCCTTGAGGCCCTTGAGCCAGCCGGCCGGCGGGATGACGTTCCCGGCCGTCCCCTGGACGGGCTCGCAGATGAGCGCCGCCAGGGCCCCCGTGGTGGAGCGGGAGAGGGACTCGCGCAGGAACTCCAGGCAGTGCGCGGCGCAGTCGTGCGGAGCCTCGTTCTTGAACGGGCAGCGGTACGGGTTCGGGTACGGGAAGGAGTAGGTCCCCGGCATCAGCGGCCCGAGACCGGCCTTGAAGGAGGTGTCGCCCAGGAGCGGCAGGACTCCGCCGGTCTTGCCGTGGAAGCCGCCCCAGAACGCCCCGAACTCGAACTTCTTGGTGCGGCTCTTGGCCAGGCGGAAGGCCGCCTCGACGGCCTCGGCGCCGCTGGAGTAGAGCTGGACGCGGTCGAGGCCCTTGGGCAAGAGCGGCATCAGGCGCCGGCAGAAGGAGACGCGGGCCTTGGTCGTGAAGCTGCCGACGGTGATGGCGGAGGCCTGCTCGGCCAGCGCCTTCGCGTACTCGGGATGGCCGTGGCCGATGGAGGCCACGCAGACGCCGGCCACCAGGTCCAGGTACTCCTTGCCGTCCTCGTCGGTCAAGACCGCGCCGCGGCCGCGGGCCATGGCCAGCTGGGAGAACACGGCGATCTGCTGGAGGCCGGGGGTCAGGTAGCCCTGCTCCTCCTGGAAGAGCGCCTTGGAACGGGGTCCTGCGGCCGTCTGGTCCTTGCTCAATGTCGTCACGGTTCCCTTCCCGAGAGGGCGCCCTTCAGGCGCCTCTGCAGATGCCACGAGATCTGGACGGAGGCCCCGCGGCGCACCAAGGCGAAGCTGGGCCAGGAGTTGAGGTCGATCACCGAGACGGCGCCGCCCTCCCCGATGATGGCGTCGCCCCCGAAGACCTCGAGGCCCAGCGCGCGCGCCCCGCAGGAGGCCTGGGCGGCCAAGCCGTCGAGGTCGAAGGGCGTGCGCTTGGCGCGCACCGGGTCGTGGTAGAACCAGGTGAACCAGTGCCCCGGGCCGACGCCGTAGAACTTCACCAGGTCGCCTGGCGTGTGGGCCTGGAGGACCCAGTGCCGGATGCCGCGCGCGGCGAAGTCGGCCGCCACCGCGGGGGCGTCCGACCAGCGCGCGATGCGCACGACGTCGCGGTCGCAGGTGTTGTGGACGTCGCCGCGCTTGGCCCACCAGCCGTGGGGGGCGGCGAAGGCCGGCGGGGGCCCCGCGTCCGCGCCCAGGGGCCTGACCTCGGAGGCGGGGAGCGTCACGCCCGGCTCGGCCGCGAGGCGCGGGACCATCGCGGTGCGGTAGCAGGCCAGGACCGCGGCAGGGGGGTTGACCCAGAGGGCCGGCCCTCCGCGCCGGGCCAGCCCGTCGAGGCGCGCGATGCGGGCGGGCGCCTCGCACATCGGGACGACCAGGTCGTAGCCGGAGGGGTCCGTGGCGTCGAGCTCTTCGGGCGTCCGGGCTTCGGTCTTGACCCCGAGGACCTCGAGCTGTTCCAGCACCGCTTTCAGTATCAGCGCGTCGTCGGTCTCGCGTCCGGGGGAGTTCTGCAGCTCGCGGTAGATGCCTAGGCACCGAAACATGATATGAGCCTCTCCGCCGCGGGGATGTCCTCGGGCCGGTCAACGTCGATGGTGTCCGTCAGCACGACGCCCCGGACGGCCGCGCCCGAGGCGGCCAAGCCGGCCCAGTAGTCGCGCAGCCGCGGCGCGGCCTCGGGCAGGGCCGCCGCGGCCTCGCGGGTGAGGGCGTAGAGGCCGCAGGTCACCGTCTCGCGGCGCGACACGGCGTCCCCGAAGGCGCGCACCGTCCCGTCCTCCCCCAGCTCCGCCCACAGGGGCTTCTCGTCGTCGACGTAGCGCGTCAGGGCGACGGCGGCCCGGGGGCGCGGCCCGGGGCCGGGCGCGAAGGCCTCCGCGGCGAAGCGCAGCACCTCGGCCGGCGGCACCAGGGCGTCGACGGTGCTCATCAGGAAGCTCTCCTCGCGCGCGGCCAGCTCCCGGGCGACGAGCCGGAAGCTCGCGAACGAGCTCGGCGTGTCGGCCTCCAGGAAGTCGATGCGCCGGCCCGGGAAGGCCCTGCGCAGCTCCTCGCGGGCCGCCCGCCCGCGGCTGTTGAAGAGGACGGTCAAGCGCTCCACGCCCGCGTCGAAGAGGGCCCGGGCGACCCAGGAGACGAGGGGCTTGCCGCCGACGGGGACCAAGGGCTTGGGCAGGCCCGGATGCGACCCGCGCAGGCGCTCGCCCAGGCCCGCGGCGATGATGCCGGCCGCGGCGGGAGGCTTGCCGAGCAGCAGCGGACCCAGCTCGAGCAGGCTGGCCAGCACCGGGGTCCCCGCGCAGCACGGGGAGCGGTCGGGGCGCGCGCCAGCCAGCCAGGCGTGCGGCATGCCCAGCGCTTCGGCCCCGCGTAGGTCGGCGGGGGGGGAATCCCCGACCATCAGCGCCTGCTGCGGCCCGGTCCCCAGGCGCTCCAGGGCCCAGCGGAAGATGCGGCCGTCGGGCTTCGAGGCGCCCACGCGGGCCGAATCGGCTACGGCGTCGAAGAGCGGGGACAGGCCCTCCGCTTCGAGGACGGCGCCCAGGTTCCCGTAGAAGTTGGAGACGACGCCGAGGCGGAAGCGGGCCTTCAGGGATTCCAGCAGCGCGCGGTTCCGGCGCAGGAACCGACGGCTCGACAGCACGAAGGCCTCGGCGGCCCGCGCCCCGAGTTCGGGACGCCCCGGGGTCAGCGCATGGGCCAGGTCGCTTCCCAGCAGGGCCGCCGTCTCCTCGAGGCCGGCCCGCTCCAGTCCGTGGCGGCGGGGGAGGGCCGCGTCGGCCTGCGAGAAGGCGCGCAGGAAGGCCTCCCGGGGGACGGCCGCCCCGGCCTCCTCGAAATGGGCGTGCCAGCGCACCGGCCAATGGCGGCCGTCGTCGTCGAGGGTGCCGCCGTAGTCGAACAGGATGGTTGTGGGACGGGGCATACAGGGAGAATGGAGGATTCTACTATAAAGGAAGGAGCGGCCCGGCTAGACGATGCCGTCGCCTTCCTTGACGCTGTAGGTGAGGCGGGAGACGGCCGGGACGGCGACCGCGGGGTCGGCGGCGGCCTTCAGGTCGAAGTCGAGCCAGCCCTGCAGGCCCTTGGAGTCCCGGGAGAAGGCGCTGATGCCGTCGAGCAGGATGATGCGCGCGGCCTTGAAGAGGTCCTTGAACTGCTGCCAGTTGGCGATGCGGGCGAGCTGGCGCCAGAGGATCTTGGGCCGCATGTAGAACATGAAGAAGGAGCGCTTCTCGAAGGCGACGACCTCGGGGCCCTCGAGGTTGTCTAGCTTCATCACCAGCTCGCTGGGGCCGTAGCGCGAGTAGTCCTCGTGGTAGAGCAGCCCCCGCTCCCGGCACTCGTTGAAGAGCGCGGTGCCCGGGTAGGGGACCATGAGGCTCAGCTGGAAGAAGTCGACGTCCATCTCCTTGGCGAAGTCGACGGTCTCGACCATCGTCTCCCGGGTCTCGCCGAGGTGGCCGATGATGAAGGAGCCGCGGACCTCGATGCCGAAGCGGTGGGCGGTCTGGACGGAGCGCAGGTACTTCTCCTTCTGGATGGGCTTGCCGATCTTCGCCATCAAAGTCGAGCTGCCGGACTCGACCCCCATCAGCACCTGGTGGCAGCCCGCCCGGGCCATCAGCTCGGCCAGCGCGTCGGTGAACATGTCGCCGCGCACGTAGCACATCCACTTCATGTCGACCTTCTTCTCGAGCATGAGGCGGCAGAACTCCCTCACCGACTTCGGGTTGGCCGTGAAGGTGTCGTCGTAGAAGTAGGCCTGGCGGATGCCGTGCTCGTTGCGCAGCACCGACAGGAGCTCGACCATCTTCTCGGGGCTGCGCGAACGCAGCGTCGTGTTCGCGGAATTGCAGAAGGTGCATTTCCCCGGGCAGCCCCGGGTCATCAGGACGTTGATCGCGGGGAGGTCGCGGTAGGAGCTGACGGGGGGGAAATAGAGGTCGAGGTCTATGAGGTGGTAGGCCGGGAAAGGATAGGCGTCCAGGTCCAGGGAGATGTCGCGCGGCGGGTTGTGCACGACGCGTCCCCGCTCCAGCCAGCTCAGGCCCAGGATCGACCGGGGCTCGGCGCCGCGGACGAATTCCAGCATGGCGTCCTCGCCGTCCCCGCGGCAGACGGCGTCGAAGGCGGGGTTCTGGAGCATCTGCTCCGGGGCGATCTCGGCGTGGGTGCCGCCGGCGATGACCCGGACGTCGGGGACCTCGGCCTTGCAGATGGAGGCGATGTGGTGGGCCGGGATGAAGTGCGGGGTCCAGACGGTGATGCCGACGAAGCGGGGCCTGAGGGTCCGCACGGCGGCCCGGAACTGCTCGGGGTTGAGCTCCTCGGCGTGGAGGTCGATGACGTGGACCTCGTAGCCGTGCTTCTCGAGGTTCGCCGCGATGGAGAGGACGCCCAGCGGGGGGAGCATCCTCTGCAGGGTCCCGCGTCCGGCCTTCATCACCCAGATGGGGTAGACCAGCAGGACGTCGGCCCGGTCCTTGCGGGGCCGGCGCGGGGGGGGGCCGGACTTGAAGGGGCGTTGCCGGGGCGAGAACAGGTCCATCATGGACATCGGAGTCCTATTATAGCGGTTGGGTCCGGGGACCGCCATCCCGCGCCTGACGGCCTAGGGCTTGACAAGAGGGACGAATCCTGTTAAAAAGAAGCTGGTTCCATGCTGTGCGCCGAGAGCCCCGAGCTTTGGGGCGTCGGCGTTTTTTTTTACCATTGGACCGCGAGGGCCGTTCCTCGCGGGTTCGCGCGCCGTCGGACTTGCTCCTAGGAGGAGAATGGGCGGGCTGGAAGCGATAAAGGACCGGTTTAAAGCCATCGACCTCAAGGGCCTGCAGGACAAGGCTTCGTTCCTGTTCGGCCCGACCGAGGTCGTGGGCGTCGACATCGGCACCTTTTCCGTCAAGATCCTCCACCTCAAGAAGGAGGGGGCCTCCTGGGGCGTCAAGGCCTGGGGCTATGCCCCCATCGACGCGAAGCCCGACGCGTCCCCCGACGAGAAGAAGCAGCAGACCATCAACCGCCTGCGCGCCCTGCTGATCGAGAAGGGCGTGCAGGTCAAGCACGCCGCCACCGCCATCTCCGGGAACGCCGTCATCGTCCGCTACGTCAAGTTCCCCAAGCTGACCAAGGACGAGCTGCGCGCCACCCTGGCCACCGAGGCGGAGCCCTTCATCCCCTTCGACATCAACGACGTCCAGCTGGGCTTCCACATCCTGGGCGACCTCGTCGAGGAAGGCCAGAAGAAGATGGAGACCGTCCTGGTCGCCGCCAAGAAGGACCTCATCCAGGCGCGCGTGGAGATCCTCGAGGCGGTGGGCCTCAAGCCCGCCGTCATCGACGTGGACTCCTTCTCGCTGGAGACCGTCCACGAGGCCATCGGCGGCGACGACAAGGCCGGCTCGACCCTTTACCTCAACATCGGGCACATGGTGACCAACCTGTCCATCCTCGACGGCGGGGTCACGCGCGTGGTGCGCGACGTCTTCATCGCCGGCAACACCTTCACGAAGGCCATCGCCAAGGCCCTGCAGTACGACCCGGCGAAGGCCGAAGAGGCCAAGAAGTCCTTCGGTCTCCTGATCGACGCCGAGGAGAAGGAGAAGGCCCTCGCCGAGGGGAACCGGGACGCCTTGGGCGTCTCGCAGGCCGTCTCGGGCGTGCTCAAGGACCTGGTGGCCGAGCTCCACCGCTCCGTGGACTTCTACCTGTCGCAGGGCCCCGAGCGCTCGATCGGCCGCATCGTCCTGGTCGGCGGCTCCGCGCGGATGAAGAACCTGGCCAAGGCCCTGTCGCTGGAGCTCAAGGTCCCGGTCACGGTCATGAACCCGCTGGCCTTCGTGCCGGGCCTGCCCGACGGATTCCCGCCCGACCTGCTCCCGGCCCTGGGGGTCGCGGCGGGGCTGGCGCTGAGGCGTAACAGGGACTGGGCATGATCAGGGTAAACCTCGTCCCGCAGGAGATCCTCGACAAGGAGCTGCAGAAGCAGCGCCTCGCCCAGGTCTCCGTGGCCGCAGGCTGCCTGGCGCTGGTCTTCGCCGGCATCTCCTTCTCCCATTACTACAAGGGCGTCCAGCTCGAGGCCCGCCGGGTCGAGGCCGAGGCCGAATTCAAGCGCCTCGAGGCGATCGTCAAGCAGGTCGAGGAGCTCGAGGCCAAGGCCCGCGCGGTGAAGGGCCGGCTCGACGTCATCCGCGACCTCCTCACCGCGCGCAGCTTCTATCCCCAGTTCATGGGGCGGCTCCTGGAGATCATCGGGGACGGGGTCTGGATGAAGGGCATCAGCGTCGCCGGCGCCTCCCCCGAACTGGTCGTGAGCCTGCAGTGCCAGGCGAGCAGCTCGGAGGCCGCCACGAAGTGGCTGCGGGCCCTGCAGGACGCCGTCCATTTCAAGGACCCCGTCATGGGCGCCCTCTCGATCGACCCCGACGGCGGGGTGACCTTCCCCATGACGATCAAGTACAAGCCGGCCGACGGAGCGAAGAAGTGACCATAAAGCTCTCCAAGGAGCAGCAGCAGTACCTGGTCCTCGCCGTCGTCGCGCTGGGCGGGGGGGGCTTCGTCTACGTGAAGTACTTCTGGCTCCCCATCTCGGAGAAGATCTCCGAGACCAAGAAGCAGATCGAGGAGGTCGAGTCCAAGATCTCCAAGGCCAAGACCCAGGCCGTCCGCCTCAACAAGATCCAGAAGGAGCTCGACGAGCTGAACATCCAGGCGCTCGAGGCCGAGCGGCGCCTGCCCAAGACCCTGGACCTGCCCGGGACCATCGACACCGTCTCCGCGCTGGCCAGGCGCTACAACGTGAAGCTGACGGGGCTCTCGGCGGGCGCCTCCAAGGCGCAGCCCCACTTCATCGAGACCAGCTACAATGTGGACGCGACGGCCTCCTATCACGAGCTCGGGCGGCTCCTCGCGGGCCTGGCTTTGGAAGAGCGCATCTTCAACGTCCGGCAGATCGTCTACGGCTCGCCGGATTCGGACGGCCGCATGACGGTGAAGTTCCAACTGGTCTCGTACCAGTACAAAGGATGACCATCTCCCTCCTCCTGCCAGCGCTGCTGTCCCTGTCGGGGACCGCCTCGGCCGCCGCTCCGGCGCCCGAGGCCGCCGCGACGGCCGTCGATGCCTCCAGCGCCGCGGCGAAGCCGCTCACCGTCGACGACATCTACGGCGGAGCGAAGTTCCGGGACCCGTTCATGAAGCTGGGCGGGGCGGGCGTGGCCGCCGCGCCCTCGACGGTCAAGGAATACGACCCCGAGAACTTCACCATCCACTCCCTCGAGCTCAAGGGGCTGATGAGGGACAAGAAGGGCTATACGGCCCTGCTCTTCGACGCCTCCACGGCCACCTCCTTCGTCCTCAAGGGCGGGCGGGTCTATGACCCTAAGAAGAAGCCCGTCCCCGGGATCACCGGCACCATCAAGATGGAGCAGAAGACGGTGACGCTGATGACGGCCGATAAGGACGTGCAGACCCTGCGCTTGGGCGAGACCGCCGGCGAGGCGGAGGAATGACCCCTATGATGAAGACCCTTTCCGAGTGCACCCGCAGGGCGACGGCCCTGCTGCTGGCGGCGGCCCTCCTCGCGCCGGCCCCGGCGCTGGCGCAGCAGGCCGAAAAGGCCCTGCTCGAAGGGGTCGAAGCGGGCTCCGACCGGGTCTCGATCCACCTGTCGCGCCCGGCCCAGTTCAACGCCTTCACCACGGCCGAGCCGCCCCGCCTGGTCGTGGAGCTGCTCAACACCGAGTTCGAAGGGGCTTCCCAGGTCGCCGAGGGGCGGGGGAAGTTCCTCGAGAAGGTCCGTTCCGGGCAGTACCAACGCGAGCCCTCCCCGATCGCCCGCGTGGTCCTGTATCTCAAGGAGCTCGTGTCCTACCGGGCGCGCTGGGAGGGACCGCGCCTCGACGTTGAGCTGCAGAGCCAGGTCACGGCGGCCGCCCCGGCGGCCGCGCCCGCCGTCGAGAAGGTCGTCGACGCCCCGGCCGAGGCCGCGGCGCCGGCACAGCCCTCCTCCGCCCGCATCGAGTCCATCGACGCGGGGGCCGATTCCGCGGCCATCGCCTTGTCCCGGGAGACGCCCTTCACCGTCACCAGCACGGCGAAGCCCCCCCGGCTCATCTTCGAATTCACCGGAGCGGAGCTCCCCGGGGGCGCCAAGCAGGCGGCCGGCCAGGGCGAATGGCTGCGGCGCGTGCGCGCCGTCCAGTTCAAGCCGGCCCCGACGCCCGTGGCCCGGGTCGTCCTCGACCTCAAAGCCGTCGTCGGCTACCGCGCGCGCTGGGAAGGGACGTCGCTGAAGGTCTCCCTCCAGGGGCCGACCCCCGCGCAAGCGGCCGCCGTCCCCGCCGCGAAGCCCGCGCCCGCCGTCGTCGCGGCCAAGCCCGCGCCGGAACCGGCCGCCGTCCCCGCCGCCGTTCCCGTCGCCGCCCCGGCTCCGGCCCCCAAGCCCGCGTACCCGGCCCCCGCGCTCATGGTCGTATCCAACGAGAAGCCGGCCCCGGCCCCGTCCGCTCTTCCCAAGGCGATGTCCACAGAATCTTCGCCCGAGCTCGCCGCGATGGCCGGGGCGGGGGACGCTCCCGCCGCGCCGGCCGCCGTCGCCGCGGGCGGACCGCCCGCCAGCGGCCGCCTGCGCCGGGACATCCTCGCCACCCTGCCCAGGGACCCCATCACCCTCGAGTTCGACAACATGGACGTCCACGACATCCTGACCCTGCTCTCGCAGAAGGCGGGCGTCAACATCGTGTACGGCTCGGACGTGACGGGCAGCCTCTCCTTGCAGCTGCGCGACGTGCCGTTCAACGAGGCCTTCCTCACGGTGCTCTCGATGAAGGGCCTGGTGGCCAACCAGGTGGGCGAGAACATCCTGCGCGTGCTGACGCCCGCCTCGCTCAAGAACGAGCGGGCCATCTCGGTCAACCAGACCCGCGTCATCCGGCTCAAGTACTCCAAGGCCGAGGACGTGAGCGCCTCCGTCTCCGCCGTGGCCAGCGCGGAGGGGCGGACCGGCAAGTTCGTCGTCGACGCGAACTCGAACTCCCTGATCATCACCGACACGCTCGAGGGGATCGCCGCCGCCGAGCGCCTGCTCTCGGAGCTGGACATCCGCCCCCAGCAGGTTCAAATCGAGGCCAAGCTCGTCGAGGTCCAGCTGACCAAGGACCTGGCGCTCGGCATCCAGTGGGACTACGCCGGCTCGGAGTCGGCGAAGGTCGCGGGCCAGGCGGGCACCAACATCTACGGCGGCGTGAAGACCCCCCAGGCGGCCTCGAGCCCGATCCTCAACCCCATCGACAGGAACGCGGACGCCGTCATCGGCGACGGCGCGGCGTCGGGGCGCGGCACGGGCGTGTTCCTGCCCGCGGCGAAGTCCTTCGGCGCCTTCACCTTCGGGCGGGTCACCAACAACTACTTCCTGTCGGCGACGCTGACCGCGGCCGCCTCCCAAGGGAAGGCCAAGGTGCTCTCCGACCCCAAGGTCACCACCCTCAACGGCAAGGAAGCCAAGATAAACATCACGACGAAGATCCCGTTCGTCACGACGGAGACCACCCCGTCGGCCGGCACCATCACCACGACCCAGAAGGTCGAGTTCCAGGAGACCGGCATAACCCTGACGGTGAAGCCGACCATCAACGCCGACGGCCGCATCACCGTCGAGGTGAAGCCCGCCGTCCGGCAGCCCTCCGCGGTGGCCGCGGGCGCGGGTTCGACCGGGGCCATCTCGGTGGACTCCCGCGACGCCTCGACCACGGTCATCGTCCAGGACGGCGGGACCGTCGTCATCGGCGGCCTCATCACCGACTCGGCGCAGGAGCAGGTGGCCAAGGTGCCGCTGCTCGGGGACATCCCTCTCCTGGGCTACCTCTTCCGCAAGAAGTTCGTCTCCCGCACCCGAGTCGAGCTCCTGATCTTCGTCACGACGAAGATCATCCCCTCTTGATGCGCTGATGCTCCTGCCCGCGCTGGTGGCCCTGCCGGTCGCCGTGGGGCCCCTCCTGCGCGGCGCCTGGGACCCGTGGGCGCAGGCGCTGGTCTGCTCCGCCGTCTCGGCGGGCGGGGCCCTGTGGCTGGCGCTGCGCGTCCTGGTCGGCTACATCCCCCGGCCCGCGCTGCGACAGCTCTGGTGGACGGCCGCCCTGGCGGCCCTGGGGGGGCTGGCCGCCTGGACCGGACCCCTGGCCGGGGAGGCCCCCCTGGACTGGCCCGTGCACCTCGTGGCCCTCTTCATCCTGGCGGCCGTGGCGGTGATGGACAAGGACGAGCGCGAGACCGTCGACCAGGCCGTGCGCGCCGTCGCTTGGGTGCTGATGGCCCTGGCCTTCTACCAGCGCATCGCCCTCGCCGACGACCGCCCGGAGAGCGCGCTGGTCAACGCGAACATCTGGGCCGGGACCATCCTGATGCTGCTGCCGCTGGCCGCCGACCGGCGCGACTGGCTGCTGGCGGCGGGCCTCCTCGTCAGCCTATGGTGGACCAAGAGCGTCGGGGCGTGGCTGGCGCTCTTCGCCGCGCTGCTCCTGACCGCCCGTTGGCGCGGGGAGCTCAAGGCCTGGGCCGGCCTGGCGGGGTCGCTCCTGTGCCTCGTCTTCGTCTACAACAAGTTCCAGTCTCCGGAGGTGCTGGACCGCCTGGCGTGGTGGGAGGGCGCGGCGCGCATGGCGTGGCAGCGGCCGTGGACGGGGTTCGGCCCCGGTTCCTTCGCCGCCGCCCTGCCCGGGTTCCAATCCAAGGGCCTGGGGACCGTGTACGCGCACCAATATCCCCTGCAGTCGGCGGCGGAGTACGGCATCCCCTTCGCGCTGCTCTGGTTCGGGGGGCTCTGGCGCCAGCTGTGGAAGGGCCGGAGCTACAAGCGCTTCGGAGCCCTGGCCGTCCTGCTGCAGTCGCTCTGGGACTGGCCCCTGTCCCTGCCGGCCAACCTCTGGCTGTTCTGCTGGCTGGCGGGCTCGGCGTCCCCGGAATCGGGCGCGGGGGTGGGCGTACGCTCGCGCTGGAAAATCCCCGTGGCCGGCGCTTGCGCGGCCGCGGGGCTGGCCGGAGCCCTCGCCGTCGCCGGCATCTGGGAGGCGAACCGCGCGAAAGCCCGGGCCGTCGCCGCGCTGGGAGAGGGCCTGCCGCGCGAGTCGGAGGCGCTGGCGCAGGCGGCGCTGGACGCCCGGCCGCGGGACTCCGAGGCGGCCCTGGTCCTCGCGCAGGCCCTCCTGACGAGGGCGTCGGCGCCCGACGCGCGCGGTGACGAGCTCGCCGGGGCCGCCCGGGCCTTCGAGCGCTCCCTCGCGGCGAACCCCTACCGGCCGCGGGCCTGGCGGGAGCTGGCTTCCGTCTATCAGCGGCTCGGCGATGCCCCGAAGGCGCAGGCCGCGATGGCGCGCGGAGCCCTGTCCTGCCCGTCCCTGAGGGCCCCTCCCGGCGGGGGCTCGTGAGGGGCGGTGTCTTCGGGCCGCGCGACGCGCGCCTCGCGGCCTGCCTGGCGGGGCTCTGCGCGCTCTTCTTCGCGGGCCTGCGCCTGGCCGGGCGCACCTTCTTCTGGGGGGACCTCCTCTACATCCATTTCGCCTGGCGCGAGGTCCCCGCCCTCTTCGCGCAGGCGGGGGCCCTGCCGCTCTGGAACCCGTTCAACTACCTGGGGATGCCGCTGGCCGCCGAGATGCAGTGCGCCGCCTGGAGCCCGCTGACGCTGCCGTTCCATCTGCTGGGCTTCGCGTCGGCGCTGGCCGCGTTCCAGGCGGCCCATTACGCCCTGACCGCCGTGTTCTGGCTCCTGCTCCTGCGCGCCTGGGGCCTCTCGCGCTGGGCCTCGGCGGGCGGCGCCGTCGCCGCGGTGCTCTGCGGCGTCTCGGTGAGCCGGCTGGGCTTCCTCAACCACCTCACGGCGCTGGCCTTCCTGCCCGCCTTCCTGCTCTTCGCGCGCTCCCCCGTCCTGCTGGCGCTGTCCTTGTCGCTCTCCTTCACCGGCGGATACCCGACGATGACGGCCGGAGCGGCGGCGGCGGCCTTCGTCCTCGCCGGAGCGCGCTCCTGGAGCGCCGAAGGCCCGCGCGGCCTGGGGGCGCATGCGCGGCGCTGGGCCGCGGGCGGCGCCCTGGCGGCGGCGCTCTCGGCCGTCCTGCTGCTGCCGGCGCTCGAGCTGGCTTCAGACTCCCGCCGCGGCGGCGGGCTGGAGGCGCAGGAGATGCTGACCTGGTCGTTCGCCCCGCGCGACCTCCTGCAGCTCTCCTCTCCGGCGCTGCTGGCGCCCGGGGAGTTCGACCCCGCCGGGTCCTGGTGGAAGACCTGCTATTGGGGATTCGCCCCGGGCGCCCTGGCCGTCGTCGGGGCGGCCGGCCTGGGGCCAGCCGGCGCCGCGGCCGCCGCCGCCTACGGCGCGGCCGCGGCCGCCGTCGTCTTGGGCGGGACGAATCCGGCGTCGCGCGCGGTCTGGACCGCCTTCCCGCCGCTACGCTTCGTGCGCTATCCTGGGAACATGGCGTACCTCTTCATCCCCCTCATGGTCCTCCTGGCCGCGCGCGGGCTCGACCGCAGGCGCTGGGCCGTCTGGGCCGTCTGCGCCTTCGCGGCGGAGCTGGGCTTCTACGCCTGGGGCGCATTGCCCACCGGGCCGTCGGCGCTGTGGACCCATGCGGGCCCCGTGGCCCGGACGCTCTGGGAGCGGGCGGCGGGCGGGCGCGTCCTCGTCTCGCCGCGCGCGCTGCATTGGCAGAGGGCGTCGGCCGGGAGCGGCCTCGACGCGGCGGCGTTCGACCTCAAGGCGCGCCTCTACGGCCTCTCGAACGCCCCGCTGGGCCTCGAGGAGGTGGGCGGCTTCGGCGAGCCGCTTGTGCCCAGGCGGCAGTACGAATTCATGGACCGGCTCTTCAGCCTGCAGGGGGCGGCCGAGGCGGCGCGCTGGATGCCGTGGGCGGGGGCGTCGGTGCTGGTCTCCCGCGAGCCCGCCGCGGCGCCGGGCCTGCGTTCCGTGGCTTCCGCGCTGTGGGAGGTCTCGGAGCTGGAGGTCCCGGCGGCGCGCGCCTACTGGCTGGAGGAGCCGCTGGGCGCGGCCCTCGCGCCGGGCTCCGAAAGCCTGCCGGCGTCTCCTCCCTCGCGGCCGCTGTCGGTATCGCGTCCGCGTGCGACGCGCTTTTCCGTCTCGGGTTCGGCGGCGGAACCAGGCTGGGTGTACCTGGCCGAGCCGCTGGGCGCGGGCTGGCGGGCTCAGACCATGGGAGCCGCGTTGGAGCCGGCGCTCGGCCCCTTCTGGAAGGTGCGCGTGCCCGCGGGGGACTGGGCTCTGCGGTTCCGATACGACCCCGCCTCCTTCCGTCTCGGCTTGGCGCTGACCCTGGCCGCACTCGTCGGGCTCCTCTTGCGCGGCGCCGCCCGGCTGAGGACGGCATGATCTCCCGCCGGGATGCCGCCTGGACGGCGGGGTTGGCGGCCGCCGGGACGCTCTGGCTGGCTCCGGCGCTGCTGCATCCGTCGGCGGCCATGGCGAACTTCGGGGACCTCTACGCCTTCCACATCCCTCTGCAGCACCTGGCCTCCTCGCGCCTCGCGGCCGGCGAGATGCCCTTCTGGAACCCCTACATCATGGCCGGGCTGCCGCACCTGGCCAACCCGCAGACCGCCCTCTTCTATCCTCCGGCGGCCCTGCTGCGCCTCTTCCCGCTGGTGTGGGCGTTCAGCGTCTACCAGGCGCTGCACCTGCTCCTGGCGGCCCTGGGCGGGCAGCTCCTCGCCCGGCGCCTGGGCTCGGGTCCCGCCGTCTCGGCGGCGCTGGGGGCGGCCTATGCGCTCTCGCCGTTCGTCGCGGGCCGCATCCTGCAGGGCGTTCCGACCCTGCTGGCCGCGCTGGCCTGGGTGCCCTGGTGCTGGCTGGCCCTGCTCGAGCGGCGCGCCTGGCTGCTGGCCGGGACCTGGGGCCTGCAGGGGCTGAGCGGGCACCCGCAGTTCGCGGCGATCAACGCCCTGGCCATGGCGGCCTGGGCGCTGACGGAGCCGCGCGGCCGGGGGCGCGCCTTCGTCCTGGCCGCGGCGGCGGCGGCCGCGCTCGGCGCCGTCCAGGCGGTCCCGTCGGCCTTCCTCCTCGCGCGCTCGAGCCGCACCGGCCTGCCCGACGCCTTCCTCGGCGCCTATTCGATGCCGTGGAAGGCCTTCGGCGTCCTGCTCCACCCCCGCCCGTTCGGGGACCCTCGTGCGGGGACCTTCGCGGGAGACCCGTCGGAGTGGTTCGAGGAGTACGCCCTGCACCTCGGACCCGGGCCGGCCGTCCTGGCCGCGGCGGGCGTCCTGGCCGTTCCGGGCGCGCGGGCGGCCCTGGCCCTGGCGGGGGCGGGCGCCGCGCTGG
>JACRDU010000078.1 GCA_016218495.1 Elusimicrobiota bacterium | reverse complement strand
GGTCGGCCGAGCGCGCCTCCAAGGTCCCGGCCGAGAGGCGCAGGGCCGAGACACCCAGGCTGCCCCAAGCGACCGGCAGGCCCATCGCCAGGGCGTCGAAGCGCGTCCCGGCCAGCCACTCGGCATGGCCGGCCATGAACTCCCGGCGTGAGAGCGAGGCCAGGCCCGCCGGGTTGAAGAAAAGCGTGTCGGCGCTGCCCGCCGCGGCGCTGTAGGCGCCGCCCAAGGCCGCCGAGCGCGCGCCTGGGTCGAGCTTGAGGAAGGCCGCGCCGGTGTTGAGCGCGGCCGCCCGGGCCGGGCCGGCGAGGAGGAGGGCGAGGGCGATTGATCTCATCATGGCGTTAGCGCACCACGGCCAGTTTCCCAACGCGCTTGATGGGCGCGTGGCCGCTCTTCTCGGCGGTGACGACGTAGAGATAAACCCCCGACGGGATGTGCCCGTCCCAGGTGTGCTCGTAGGCGTACTTCGGACCGCTGCCGTCGTCGATGACCTGCGGCGCGCCGTCGAGCGTGGCCTCGTGCACCGGCGTCCCTGCGATGTCATAGAGGCGGAAGGTGACCTTGTCCGCGATGCCCACGGCCGCATGGAGGACCGGCCGCTGGCCGCGCACGGCGGGGTTCGGGAAGGCGTAGATGTCGCGCAGGACGAACGTGGTATCCAGGGGGCCGGCCACTAGGCCTATGCCCCCGGCGAGGGAGGCGACGGCGACCTTGCCGCCTTTTCCGGCCGACGTGGCGGCGGGAGCCGAAGCCTCCAGACCGGGAGCCGCCGCGTTCGAGTTGCCCGCGATGCTGATGCTGCCCGCCAACGCGCTCCCCCCGAGGCGCATCTCGCCGGACAGGCCCATCGCAGCCGCGGGCAGATAGAGCACGGCCGAGGCGGCCGACGCGGCCAGGTTCGCCGATGCTCCCGAACCGAAGATGACGAGGTTCCGGGCCGGGCCGGCCTCGTTAAGCGCGGAATTGCCGCCGAGCTTTACGGCCCCTGTGACGAACAGCCGGACAGGGCCCGTGGTGAGGAGCTTGGCGCCGCCGGACAATTCCAGGCCGTCGAGCAGATAGGCCCCCGTGGCCAGCGTGACGGACTGCCCGGATTTAAGACGCAGGACGCCTCCCGTCAGGGCTCCCGCCGGCAATCGAGCGTTGTCGTTTGCGGCTGAGAGCACGGTCTGGATGGCGCCCAAGTCGATCCAATCCGAGGAAAGCGGCCTCACCCCCTGCGTCACGGGCCCCGTCAGCGCGGCGCCGCCCTTGGTTGAAATCGAGAACGCCTCCGCCCCGCCGCTTGCCTCGAAATTACCGCTCAGAGCGAGCCCCCCGTCCGTTTGGAGGAGGCCCGAGACGTCCGCCGTGCCCGAACCCTCGATGGAACCCGTGGCCGCCAACGAACCGCCGAGGAAACGCATAACCCGCACCGAGAGCGTCTGCGGCGCCCCGATATTGCCCAACAGGTCCACCCCTTGGTACTGGACGGTGTGCGAGCCGGGGCCCATGGCGAACGGTGCCGCGTATTCGAGCCACCCGCCGTCGTCGATGCGGTAGAGCAGCCGAGCCAGACCGACCGCGACGCCAGCCGTCGGCGAATCGTTCCCGGTGAGCGAGACAGTCGCGGCGGTCGACAGAAGGTTGAGCCCGAACGCTTCAAGGGTCGGACCGTTTATGGCGGCGCTGACCAGCGGCGCGGTGTTGTCCACGGCGATGCGCTTTTGGACGACGGCCTCGACGTTGCCGACGCGGTCTTCGGCCGCGAACTCCAAGAGGTGCAGCCCTTGGCCGTAGAGGTAGATGGGCCCCGCGTAGACCTGCCAAGGGCCGCTGTCGATGCGAAAGCGCGTGAGCTTCGTCCCAGAGGCGTTGCCGCCTGAAACCCGGTCGATGGTGGTCAAGATGAGCTTGGTCGCCGACGTGACGAATGCCTCGGCGTGCTGGGGCTCCCAGGTCGTCGTCCCCTGTCCTCGGAGAAGGGCGGGGCCGTCGAAAGAGAGCAATGTCGCGGGCGGCGTCGCATCGACCGAAACGCTCACCGAACGGGTCCCCTCCTCGTTGCCCACCCGGTCGGCGCTTCGGTAGGCGACGACATGCGTGGTCTCTTGAGCAAAGGAGAGGAATCCCGCCCACGGCAGGAAAGGTTCGCCGTCGGCGGAAGCCAGCGTACGTTCCAAGCCGGACGCCACGCCGTTGCTAATCGGGTCCAGGGCTGCGAGCTCAATACCGGTCGTGGGCGAAATGAACAGTTCGCCGCCGACGCTCTGGTCCCCCGGCACATGGGCATAGCGCGGACCGTTGAGCGAGAACTGCGTGATGGGCGGTGTGGCGTCGACCAGGACGGTCGCGGCCTTCTGCGCCTCCACGTTTCGGACGCGGTCCTCGCTAGCGTAGGTCAGGACGTGGACGCCCTCGGGGAATGTAATGGGCCCCGAGTAGGACATGAGCGACCCGCCGTTGTCCTGCCAGCGCGTGATCTCCACGCCGGAGGCGACGTCCGCCACCACGGGGTCGGTGGCCAGCAGCGCATAGCGCGTCGCCGAGGACGCGTAAAACGTAGCCGCGTCCGCCGCCGCGGCATGGCGGCCGCCTTGGATGTCGAGCGAGGTGAGCGGCGACGAGGCGTCCGAGCGCAGGGCAAGGGTCTGGGCCGCTTCGACGTTTCCGACCCGGTCCATTGCACGGAACTGGACGGTATGGCGCCCCTCCGGGAAGGTCAGGGCGGCCGCGTACGCCACGAACGCGCCCCCGTCCACCGCTACCTCGATGCGCTCAACGCCGGCCCCCACGCCGCCGCCAGGGAGCGCCGGGTCCTCCGCGGTGAAGGTCACTGGGGTCGTGGGGGTGATGTAGCGCGTCCCGCCGGGGTCTATGAAGGCCGGTGTCCCGATTTGGAAGGCCGTGCGGGGGGCCGTGGCATCCACCAAGACCGTGGTGCTGCGCAGAGTTTCGACGTTTTGCACTTTGTCCTGGCCCTGATAGGCCAGGACGTGGCTGCCCTCGGCTAAGGCAAGCGGGGCGGTGTAGGTCTGGAACGCGCCGCCGTTGTCCTGCCAGCGGATGAAGTCCACGCCCGAGGCCGCCTCCGCCACGACTGGGTCGAGGGCCGAGAGGACGTAGCGCGTGTCCGCCGAGGCGTAGAAGCGGGAGGCGTCGGGGCCGGGGACCTGCCTGCCGCCCTGGGCGGCGAAGGAGCTCTGCGGCGCCGCGGCATCCGAGCGCAGGGCCAGAGTCCGCGCGGCTTCGACGTTTCCAACCCGGTCCGCTGCCCGGTAGAGGACGGCATGGACCCCCGCGGCGAACCGGAGGGCGGCCGAGTAGGGCTGGAAGTCCCCCCCGTCCACAGCCACCTCGATGCGCTCGACGCCCGAGCCGGCCGCGCCGCCGGGCAGGCCGGGGTCCGCGGCGTTGAAGGTCACCGGCGTGTCCGGCGTGACATAGCGGACCCCGGCCGCGTCGGTGTAGGAGGGCGCCCCGAGCTGGAAGGCTGTGACGGGCGGCGTGGCGTCGATGAGGGCCGTGGTGCTGCGCAGGACCTCGAGGTTCTGGACCCTGTCCCGGCTCCTGTAAGAGAGGAGGTGGGACCCCTCGCCGAGCGCGAGCGGCGCGCTGTAAGCCTGGAAGGCGCTGCCGTTGTCCTGCCAACTCGTCGACTCAAGACCGGAGGCCACGTCCGCGAAGACTGGGTCGACGGCGGGCAGGGCGAAGCGCGTGTCCGGGGAGGTGTAAAAGCTCGCCGCGTCCGGCCCGACGCCTTGCCGCCCACCCTGGACGGCCAAGGACGTCAGCGGCGCCGAGGCGTCGGAGCGCAGGGCCAAAGTCTGGGCGGCCTCCACGTTGCCCACGCGGTCGAGGGCCCTGAAGAGGACCACATGGCGGCCCTCGGCGAAGGTCAGGGCGGCCGTATAGGGGACGTAGTCCGCCCCGTCCAACGAGACCTCGATGCGCGCCACGCCCGAGCCCGCCGTCCCGCCGGGCAGGGCCGGGTCCTGGGCGCTGAAGGTGACCGGAGTGGCGGGCGTGAGGTAGCGGGTCCCGTCTGCGTCGACGAAGGAGGGAGCGCCGACCTGGAAGGCGCTCTGGGGCGGCATGGCGTCGACGAAGACGGTCGTGCTGCGCAGGACTTCGAGGTTGGTCACGCGGTCCTGGCTCTGATAGGAGAGTCGATGGACGCCTTCAGCGAAGCCCAGGGGCGCCGCATAGGTCTGGAACGCGCCCCCGTTGTCCTGCCAGCGCGTAAGGTCCAAGCCGGAGGCCACGCCGGAAACGACCGGGTCCACGGCCGACAAAGCGAAGCGCGTGTCGGCAGAGGCGTAGAGGCTGGCCCCGTCCGGGCCGGGAGCCTGGCGCCCGCCTTGGACGGCCAGCGAGCTCAGGGGCGCGCTAGCGTCTACGTGTACGGTCGAGGCGCGCGGCTCTTCCAGGTTGGCCACGTTGTCGCGGCTCTGGGCGCTCACCACCCGGACGCCCTCGGCCAAAGTGAAGGGCGCGGTGATGGTCTGCATGGCGCCGGCGTCCACCGCAGAGAGGGTCTCCGCCACGCCCGAGGCCACGTCCGCGACGACAGGGTCCGCGGCCGACAGGTTGTAGGTGAACTGGGCCGGGGCGTAGTCGCGCCCCTCGGAGGCGTAGTACGCCCCGCTGGGCACGAGGGCCGTGACGGGAGGAGTGGCGTCCGAGCGCAGAGCCAAGGTCTGCGCCGCCTCGACGTTGCCGACGCGGTCTACGGCCCTGAACAGGAGGGTATGGCGGCCCTGGCTGAAGCCCAGCGCGGCTGAGTAGGCTTGGTACGGCCCGCCGTCCACCGCCACCTCGACGCGCGCCACGCCCGAGCCCGCGGTCCCGCCGGGCAAGGCGGGGTCCTCGGCCGAGAAGGCGACCTGGGTCCCCGACGCAACGTAGCGGGTTCCGTCGGCGGCGACGAAGGCGGGGCTGCCGATGGTGAAGGAGCTGCGCGGGGCCGCGGCGTCCACAAGGACGGTGGTGCTGCGCAGGACTTCTAGGTTGGCCACGCGGTCCGAGGACTGGTAGCTCAGGAGGTGCGAGCCCTCGGGCAGGGCGATGGGGGCCGAGTAGGCCTGGAACTCCCCCTCCGCGTTGCGCCAGCGGGTGAGCTCCACCCCCGAGGCTACGTCGGCCACCGCCGGATCGGCGGCGGGCAGGGCGTAGCGGGTGTCCGGGGAGGCATAAAATCTGGCGGCGTCTGGGCCCGGCGCCTGCCGGCCGCCCTGGACGGCCAAAGAGGTCTCGGGCGCCGCAGCGTCGGAGCGCAGGGCCAGGGCCTGGGCCGCCTCGACATTGCCGACGCCGTCCACCGAGCGGAAGAGGACGGTATGCCGGCCCTGGGCGAAGGTCAGGGCCCCGGTGTAAGTTGTAAACGCCCCGCCGTCCACCGCCACCTCGATGCGCGCCACGCCAGAGCCGGCCGTCCCGCTCGCCAGGGCCGGGTCCGCGGCTGCGAAGCTCACCGGCGTCGTAGGCGAAACGTAGCTCGTGCCGTCCGAGTCCACGAAGGACGGCGTCCCCAAGGCGAAGTCGGAGCGCGGCGCCGTGGCGTCCACGAGGATGATGGTGCTGCGCAGAACCTCGGCATTGGCCACGCGGTCCAGGCTGCCGTAGGAAAGCCGGTGGACCCCCTCCTCGAACGCCAAGGGGGCCGCGTAGGCCTGGAGCGCTCCGCCGTTATCCTGCCAGCGCGTGGAGTCCAGGCCCGAGGCCACGTCGCTCACTAGGCGGTCCGCGGCCGGCAGGGCGAAGCGCGTGTCGCTGGAGGCGTAGAAGGTCTCTGGCTCTGGCCCCGGCGCCTGGCGGCCTCCCAGGACGGCCAGGGAAGTCTCGGGCGCCGAGGCATCGGAGCGCAGCTCCAGGGTCTGGGTCCCTTCGACGTTGGCCACGCGGTCGAGGGCCCGCCGGCCCAGGACGCGGCGACCCTCCGAGAAGGTCAGGCTGGATGTGTAGCCTGTGAAGGCCGCGTCATCCAGCGAGACCTCGATGCGCTCGACGCCCGAGCCCGCAGTCCCATCAGGGAAGGCCGGGTCCGCCGCGTTCAAGGCCACCAAGGTGGAAGAGGACACGTAGCTGACGCCTCCCTCATCTATGAAGGAGGGCAGGCCCACGGCGGCGGCGCTCACCGGCGGCGTCCCGTCCACCAAGGCCGTGGTGGCCCGCGCCACCTCCAGGTTGGCCAGGCGGTCGAGGCTCCAATAGGCCAGCTCGTTGCGGCCCGCGCTCAGAGTGAAGGTCGAGCTCACCGCCGCGGGCGCGGCCTCGCGGACTCTCAGGAAGGTGGTCTCCAACCCGGCCGCCACGCCGCCCACCTCGGGGTCGAGCGTGACAATGCCGTAGACCGTGTCGGTGGAGGCGTAGAACGCTCCCGTCCCGCCGGCCGGGGCTTGGCGGCCCCCGGCGATTAGGAGCGAGCTTTGCGGGGCCGTGTCATCAATCGCCACGGTGCTGGCGCGGACCGGCTCGAGGTTCCCGAGGACGTCCACCGCTGAATAGGACAGGACCCGCAGGCCAGGGGCGTCCCCTGCCAAGGTGAAGGTAGAGCGGAAGTCGGCGTCCGGCAGGGGAACGGGGTTCTCGAACGTCGCACGCTCCGCGCCGTCCACCTGGAGAAGCTGCCGCGCCGTCCCCAGGCCGCCGCCATCCCCTTCTGCGGCCAGGTCGTCCCGGCTGACCAGGGTCATCGAGGTGAGGGAGGTGACGAAGAGGGCTCCGCCCGGCCCGCCGGAGGCCTGGGGCTGGCCCACGGCGAGCGCTGTCATCGGCGACCGCACGTCATGGACCACCTCGAACGCGGCGCCCGCGGCCTGCGTGGAGTTGGCCACCAGGTCGGCGGCCGTCACCTCCAGGCGCCAGGAGCCGTCGTCGAGCGACAGGGGGTCGAGGAACTGGCCGTCCACCACCGGCACGGTGGCGGGCCGTTCACCGCGCGAGCTGCCGCGGTCGACGAGCTGGACGAGGAAGGCCGCCGAGCTGGGCCGCGCGTCGAAGCCGTCCGCCACCGAAAAGCGCACTTCGATGGTGCTGTGTCGGGCGATGAAGGACTCGCCGCCCAGCGGCGACGCCAGCGAGACCTCCGGCGGCGCCGAGTCGACGAGGAAGGTCAGGCTGGCGGAGGAGACACGGCCCAGGAGGTCGGCTGCGGAGATGCTTAAAGTGTGCGTACCGCCGGCCAGGGCCGCGGCAGGGACCGTGCTCAGGCTGGCGGAGACGACGTCTCCGCTCAAGACACCCAACTGCGCGTCCACGGGGAGCGGGAGGCCGTCCAAGGAGAAGGTTAGCGATGCCGAGTCCAGCCCGCCGTCCGCCGTCGTGGCCGAGAGGACCGGCCGGTCCAGGGAGATGTGGAGCAAGCCGTCGCGTACCGCGGTGGTGCCGCCCGCCACGCTGACCGTCACCTCGGGCGCTATGGTGTCGATGCGGTAGGACGCCGACGCGGAAGTCACGTTCCCAACGGCGTCGGCCAGAAAGGCCTGAAGCGTATGCCGCCCGTCCGGGGCCGTCAGGCGCGCCGTGGCCGAGGAGGCATGTGTCTCCGGCTGGGTGGAGACGGGTACGCCGTCCAGCTCGAGCCTGAGCGAGGCCGGGTCCGCGCCGGCGCCGGCGTCCGCGTAGCCCAGGGCCACGTCGTGGCTGGAGTCTCCGAGTACGGCGCTGGAGGGCGGCAGGACGACCGCCAGTGCCGGGGCCGTAAGGTCCACATAGGCCGTCGTGGACCGGACCGCCTCCTCGTTGAGCACGAGGTCGCGCGAGAAGAAGTGGATGGCGGCCTCCCCCTCCTCCCCAGGGAGCCTGAAGGGCTCCGTCGTCCCGCTCAGGAAGGGGCCGGTGCCCAGGCTGACCAAGGTCTCTTTGAGCCCCGCGGCCACGTCCCCACCGAGCGGGTCCTGCGCCGTAAGAGTGAAGGGCGTCGTTGAGGAGATGTAGAGGACGCCCTCTCTGGTCGCTGCCGGGGAGCCCACCCCCAAGCTCGTCATGGGGGGCGTGGCGTCCACCCGGATGGCGGTGGAACGGATTACCTCCACGTTTCCTGCCGCATCGGCCGAGCGGTACTCCACGAGTCGCAGGCCCTCGCCCAGGCCGAACGGTTCCGTAAAGGTGGCAAAAGCTGGACCGCTCGTCGCGGCATCGACGCGGTACTCGCTGTAGGCCACGCCGGAGGCGGTGCCGAGGACGATGGGGTCGGCCGCGTCCAAGGCGTGCCGGGTGCTCGAGGAGATGTAGAGCTCCCCGGCCGCGCCCAGGTAGGACGTGCCTCCGACGAGGCGCAGGGCGGTACGCGGTGCGGTCCGGTCGGTGACCTTGGCATAGAGGCCAAAGATTGAGGCCAGGACGTTCAGCGGGGCGTAGACGACCTTGTTCTCAGTGTCGATGACCTGCCCGGGCAGCTCGAAGAGTCCCCTCACGGAGTCGTACTCGTAGATCCGCAGGTCAGCTTCGCCGATGCCGACCTCGGCCAGGGCTTCAGGGGAGTAGCGGATGGCGATTTGAGCCGGCGGGTTGAAGTTGAAGCCCTCCGGACCCACCTCATAGATGCGGCCGACCAGGTACAGGGAATCGGCGGAGGCCGCGCCCAACACCACGGCGCCGGTCTCGGTCGTCGTGCCGATTTCGACGACGCTGGGCTGGGTGTTGAAGCTGGTGAAGGTCAGCTCAGGCAGGCCGTTGACCGGGTTCGTCGCCTTAGCCACGAAGACGGTGGCCGTGGAGACCTCGTTGGAGAGCGCCCCGATATGGCCCACGTCGTCGATGGCGCGCATGGCGAAGTGCAAGGTCTGTCCGCCGGGGAGGCTGGCGAACTCGGCTGTCTCCAGGGACCCGGCCCGGTGCGGGACTCCCAGGGCCAGGGGCGTGGCGGCCTCGAAGTCCGCGATGGGCCCTGAGTTATAGCGGAGCTGGTAGGCCGCGGCGCGCCCGCGTGTGCCGTCATCTCCCGGTGCGGTCCACTGGAGGTTGACCGCCCCGTCCAAGGTGACCCGGACAGCGAGGTCGGTGACGGCCGAGGGCGCCAGATTGTCGGTGCGGTTCATGAGCGCGGCGGCGGCCGTGAGCTGGTTCGAGGCGATGTAGGGCATGGCGGCGTCCGGCACGCCGTCGTCGTCAAAATCGGATATCACGGCGCGAGGGACCTGAAGGGGCTGATCCGAGGTCCCGGGGAACTGGTAATCGGAAGGGAGGCCCAAGCGCCCGTCGCCCAGGTTGATGAGGACTTTGACGCGCGGCAGCCCGGTGAAGGAGCCGGCCATCGCCCAGAGGTCGGGCCGGCCGTCCTGGTCGGCGTCGGCCAGGGTCAGGCTGTCGATCCCCGAGACGCCGTTGGCGACCGTGAGGACGCCGGCGGGGAGGTTCAGGACCGAGTACAGACCCTCATTCAGGGTCACGGCCAGATCAAGTCGGCCATCCGCATTGAGGTCGAGTGCGGCGGCGTCAAGCGACATCCTCTCCCCGGGGAGCGGCGGGTTTTCGGAGGACGGGAACGCCCCCGCGCCGTTGCCGTGGTAGATGCGGGCGCCCGCGAAGATGTCCGCCGCGCCGTCCCCGTTGAGGTCGGCCGCGAGAAGGGCGCGCCCTTGCGAGCCCCGGTCCGCCAGGGTCGGCCCGGCCGTGAAGGCGCCGCCGGCGCCGCCGAAGTAAATCGTCGGCCCCGCGCTAGTAAACGGGAAGGGCATGACGACCGCGTCCTGGTATCCGTCCCCGTTGAAGTCCGCCACGGCGAGGCGCCGGGACAGGCTGGAGCCGAACGAGAGCGTCGTGCGGTTCGGGAACGTGCCGTTGCCGGCTCCTTTGAGGAGGACCAGCGAGGATTGGCGCGCCACCAGGACGTCCAGCTTCCCGTCGCGGTCGAAGTCAGCCACGGCCAGGTCCTCCTGGCTGTTCGAGGCACCGAAGGAGAAGTCCATCTTGTTCATCGTAAAGGTGCCGTTGCCGGCCCCTTTGGCGAAGGCGTGGCCGAAGGAGAGGAAGGTCACGAGGTCGGGCAGGCCGTCGCCGTCGAAGTCCCCGGCTGCCAAGCGCGGCGTCTGTGTGACGAAGAAGCCGTCGCCGGGCACCACGGTCGAGACGGCCGCCCGCGAGGAGAGGTTGAGGGAAACGGGAGCGCTGACCATCAGGCTAAGCGGCTCCGCCTCCGAGACGTGGCCGGCCGGGTCGACCTGGACCAGGCTCAAGGCGTACGCCCCGGGACCCAGCGACGACTGATAGGCCGACATCACGAACCGCCCGCTGGTCCCATCCACGGCGGAAGTGGCCAGGGTGGTCGGCCCCTCACGCAACTCGACGCGCGAGGTCAACTCGGCCTGTCCGACCACCAAGGGCCGGTCGGCGCTCAGGGCCAGGCCGGAGGCGGGGGTCTCGACGCTCGGCGGAGCCGGAGCCGTCAGGTCGGGCGCGTACTTCTTGATGGCTCCCTTGTCGTCGCCCGTGTCCGCCACGTAGACCACGCCGGTCAGACGGTCCACGCCAATGCCATCGTCGGCGGAGCGCAGATAGCCGGCCGAGGACTTGGCCACGGGCCCGAAGGAGGTGATGAAGGCGCCGGTCGAGGTGAAGACCTGAACGCGCCCGCGCAAGACGTCGTAGCGCAGATCGCTCACATAGAGGTTGTCGTGGACGTCCAAAGCGATGCCGCGTGGGGCGTTGAAGTGGCCATCGGCGTCGCCCGGGGAGCCCACGGTCCCGAGCGCCGCGCCGGCCGCCGTGAATTTCTTCACGAGACTTTGATTCGAAACGAGGAGGTAAACACCGTCGTTGGAGTCCACCGCGATCTGGCGGTTGGCATTCAGGATGGAATTGGTATCCCCCGTCAGCCACGAGGTAAGGAGGTTGCGCCCGGTGTCGAACACCCGGACCTGCCCGGGCCGGGAGCTGCCCGAAAGCGGCAAGGTGCCGCTCACATAGAGCTTGCCGGCGCCATCCACCGCCACGTCAATCGGGTTGAAGCCTGAAAACGTCATCTCGCTGACGTATTGCCCCTCGCGTGAGAACTCCTGGAGCCGGAAGCCGTCGGCCACCCACAG
Source organism: Elusimicrobiota bacterium (assembly GCA_016218495.1). Classification (GTDB taxonomy): domain Bacteria; phylum Elusimicrobiota; class Elusimicrobia; order UBA1565; family UBA1565; genus SCTT01. The sequence continues at coordinate 6,858 of JACRDU010000078.1, read as the reverse complement.
GGTGCCGTTCGGGGTCCGATTCAAGGAAAGCCCGGTGCTACCGAGGAATGCAGAAGTGAACTTCCCAGGTCCCGACCCGATACCGCCCCACTGCCGGACGAACACGCCGTTCGCGTCGAACACTTGGACGAGGGCATTGAACGCGTCCGCCACGTAGATGTTCCCGTCCTCGGCGATTTCGATGTCGGTCACCCGCTGCTGCAGCCAGCCGTTGCCCTCGCCGACGGCGCGCGCGAACTTCGAGAGGAACTCGAAGTGCGGGATTTCGCGCGGGTCGGGCGCCGGGGCCGTGGTGACGACGGCCAGCAGGGTCCGCAAATCCCCCCTGTTGGCCAAGTTGTCTATCGCTTGGGTGAGCAGCACATGGCTGCCGACGGATAACGTGAATGGGGCCACGTAGCGCGGGTTCTCGCAGGAGCCCTGGGGAGCGCCCGTTGAAACCACCGTCGGGCTGATTGCGCCTTCCGGGAAGCCGCATTCCTGTAGGGCATGGTCGATGAGCAGGAATACCTCGGCAACGCCGGAGCCCGGGGTCCCCTCCGGACCCGCGAGAGCGGGGTCGGCGGCGGCCACGGTGACGCGAGCCTGCTCGTGGAACTGAATCGTCCCGCCGGCCACGGTCGAGGCCGACAGTACCTCGAAGGCCGCGCCCGGCGCAGTGACGTCAACGAAGACCGAACTGGACCGCACGGGCTCGACGTTCTGGGCGAAATCGGCCGAACGGAACTCAATCCGGTGGCTCCCATCCGCCAGGGAGAACGTGGCGATATAGGCCTCGAACGATGCCGCCGGGCTGGCCGGGTCCACGCGGAACTCGCTCAGAGCCACACCGGAGGCCGTAGACCTCGAGAGGGGATCGAACGCGCTCAGGGCGAAGGCGGTCTGGGAGGAGTAGTAGATGCGGCTCGCAGCCGGGTCGAAGTAGTCCAGCCCGCCGTGGGCGCTCAACATCGTCTCTGGGGGCGTGACATCGTGGATGAGGCCGAAGAGGGCATGGGGCGCGTCGAGCTGGGTGAGAGAAGCCGATATGCGGCGCTGCGCCGCGTCCCGGGTCTGGCTTGAGACCCGCACCCAGCCCGCGCTCGGGGAGAACCGATAGAGCCCGATATCCTGTTCTATCACGTTGGCGGCAGCCACCTGGGCCGCGGTGTAGGTCCAGAAGGCATTGGCGGTGGAGGTCAGGACCGGGGCGGCCGGTCCGAGCTCGTAGATGGAACTGACCAGGGCAAGTGCCTGCGGGGCGGCCGAGGCGAGAAGTACCAGGCCTTGGGTGGACTGGGTGCTGACAACCGCTAGGGTGGGCTGGACCTCGCGTGCGGTGACGAGCAGCTCGCTGGCGGCGCTGCGCGCCGCAAAGAGCGGCGCGGCCGAGGCGCTGTTTGAGAGGCCCCCGGTGTTGCCGACCTCGTCGCGGGCCCGCAGGGCGAAGAAGACCTCAGCGCCCGCGGGGAGGCCGGAGAGGGCGGCGACCTCGCTCTGACCGCCGCGGCGTGGGCTTGCGGTCGTCAATGGCGAGGCATTCTCAAAGGCCACAAGATTGGGGAGAGGCGCGTTCCCGGACCGGAGGTCGTAGGCCGTGGCCTGGCCTGCGAAGCCGTTGTCCCCTGGAGCCGTCCAGGAAAGGACGACCGTCCCCTCGTCCGTAGCCGATGCCGTAAGGTCCGTCACGGTCGCAGGCGCCACCAAGTCGCGCTTATTGAACAGGATGGCGAGGTCGTCGAAACCGCAATTGAAGAAATTCAAGGGCACGACCAGGTCGTCGGACCCGTCCCCGTTCAGGTCGCCGTGAGAAAGCGACTCTAGGGAGCAGCCGGAACCAGGGGAAACGGCCTGCGGCGCCCGGAAGACCCCGTCTCCCCGGGAGGCGAAAAGGCGGATGGCGCCGGTGTTCCCTGCATATCCGAGGTCGCCCCTGGCGTCCAAATTGAAGTCGGGCATGGAGCGCCCGACCAGTGCTCCGTTCGCTTGGTCGGTGTCCGGCTGCAAAGGGAGGCTCGCGAACCGGCCGTCGCCGCGCCCCAAGAAGACCTGGAGGCCATTTCCGGCGGGACTGAAGAAATTGAAGACGCGAACGGCGACGTCCGACTTCCCGTCTGAATTGAAATCGCCGACCAACGGCGTATCGCAAACGCTGCAGAGCACTTGAGGCTGGGCGAAGTCGCCTAAGCCGTCGCCATATATGACGGTTCCGTCGTTTACCAGGTCGAGGCGTCCGTCAGAGTTGAAGTCGGCCGCGTGCACGATCAGAAACCGCGGTTGCCCCGAGCCAGGCAAGGTGAGATACGGTTTCAAGGTAAACGTGAAATTCCCGTTTCCAAGGGCGACCTGGATGTAACCCCAACTTCCAATGGCTACGTCAGGGAGGCCGTCTCCGTTGAAATCCCCGGTCGTGATGTCTGAAATCGAGAAGGGAGCCGGGAGGGTGAAGGCAACGGCGGCCTGTTGTTCGAATGTTCCGTCGCCTTTGCCCGAAAAAATCAGGAACCCGCCGTCCTTGCCCAAAATCACGTCCATCTTCCCATCGCGGTTGAAATCCTCTCCGAAGGCCCGGGTGATGTTCTCGAAGAGGGCAGTCGTGGGGAATCCATCCGCCCCGTTGGGACCCAGGACGATAGGAAGTTGAACGAAGTCGCCGCCGCCGTCCCCCAGCAAGACGACGTAGCCATGGTCCCCGATGGCGAAAATGTCGAGCTTCCCGTCTCCGTTGAAGTCGCTTGTGACCGTGGCGGTGGCCACGAGATTTGCCCATGCCCAGGCCGGGAAGCGCTTTAGCGCGGGCGGTTCGAAACTAATGGAGGAGGTGGATTCCACGGTCACGGCCAGTGCGACCGGTTCGGAACCTGTGCCGAGGTTGCTGGCTCCTCTGACCGAAAGAAGGTGAGGACCCAAGGGAAGTTGGGGGCGCAAGTAGAAGGTCCCGTCTTGACGGGTTACGATAGTGGAGGAGACCACGTTGCCGCCTTCAAGAGCTTCGATCCGAGAGCCATTCGGAGCAAATCCCACGATCAGGGGGTCGGCGGCGGCGATGCGAGCCCCTGACTGCGGGCTGATGATCTCCGGAATCGGCAGCGGCGAGCTGCTCAGCAAGAACTCGTAGACGGCGGGCTTGGAGGCCTGGTCCGCTATCCAGGCCTTGCCGTTACGCGTGGCTAGGAAAACATCCCAAGGGAACTCGAACACCGCGCCGGGAGTCACTGCCGCGGTGCCGTAACGGGCCAGGACAGAGCCGGCTTGGCTGTAGACGACGACGACGGCTCCCCCCGTGTCGGCCACATGCAGCCTGCCACCGGAGTCGATATCCATGGCCTCGGCCCGTTGCGCCCCATTGCCGCCGCCGTTGGCGGGGAAGCTGCCGGCCAATGAGCCATCGCCCGAGAAACGATAGATGCGGCCGTCCGACACCTGCGAAACGAAGATATTGTCCTGCGCGTCGATAGCCATTCCGCCCCACGAAGTGCCCGGGGTGCCGGCGCCGACCGTCAACTGCCTAATGAGGGCGTCCGAAGGGTCGAATTCAAGGAGCTTGCCGAGGCCCGAATCGTAGACCCATAGATTCCCATGGCTGTCAAAGTCCAACGCCTTAGCGGCATTGAAGCTCGCGCTAATATTGCGAACGAAGTTCCCCGAGGTATCGAAGACTTGCACGAAACGCGCGGTCACGCCGTTGAGTGTCCCGAATGCCAGCAAGTATAAGCGGTCATTCGGTCCGATGCGCGCCGATGAATATGCGAAGACTTGTCCGCCGCCGCGAGCCAGGGAATCCCAAGTCAGAAGGAGTTGGCCCTCGGGGCTATATTTGGCGATCTTTGATCCGTAGACGATGAAGACGTTGCCCTGCGAGTCGGCGGTCACCGTTTGGGGGTATCCCTGCGGTGTGATTTTGCGGATGAAGGAGATGCCGGTAAGCGGCGGAGGGAGAGGAACGCCGCGGGTCGCGGCCCGGAGGACGACACCAAGCCCGGAGTTGTTGCCCACCCGGTCGCGGCTCCGGACCGCGAGGTAGTAGGTGGCCCCGACTTCGAGACCGTCGATGAGCGCGGTCACCAGAGCGCCCGGGGCCACCAGAGGCGGAGGGTCGCGCACGCCTGAAAGCAGGTGGAAGTTCGTCTCATCGAAGATGCGCGTGGCAATCCGGAGCTCGAAGGCCGCGACGCCTGCGATCTCATCATCAGGGGCGGTCCAGGAGATTGTTAGGCTGGTCTCGTCGGCGGTCATGGCGGCCAAGTCAGTGACGGCGGAGGGGCCGTCGGCGTCAACGTGGATAGTCGCCGTCGACAACGCGCCGAGATTCCCGACGTTGTCGACGGGTATGAAGGCGATGCGGTGCTCTCCGGCGCTGAGCGTGGACGCGGCGATGAAATAGGGATTCGCGCAGGAGCCTTGCGGGGCCGTCGAGATAGCGACCGGCAGAGCCTCGGGCGAGAGGCCGCAGAAGTCCGGACCGGGGTCCAACAGGAACAGCGTCGCGGCGATTCCGGCGGCGACGCCGTTTGAAACCGGGTCCGTACTCTCTAGGGCAAGAATTGATTCCGGTCCGACGATGAGTTGCCCGAGGGAACTCGTCGCGCTGGAGCCCTGAATGCTGGCGGTTGCCAAAGGTGGCGTTCCGTCCACGATGATGCGGCTCGACCGTACCGTCTCGAAATTGCCCGCGTTGTCGAGCGAGAAGAACCGGATTTCGGTCTCTCCCTCCGGCAGGCCGAAGGGCGTGGCGTAGAGCTGAAATGATGAGGTTGACGGAGCGGAGGCCGCGGGGGCGGTGGAAAACCTGGACTCCCTGACGCCCGAGAAGCCAAAGTCCAATGTAAGCGGGTCGATGGCGGTCAGGGTCAACGAGCTCGCCGCCGAGATGAACTCAGTCCCATCTGGGTCGACGAAGCGGCCCCCGGCCACCGCAAGGGTGGTCTGCGGCGGGACCGGCTCTATGATGGGGCGCACATCAAAGAGGAATTCGCGCTCCACCTCGACGTTCCCGGCCCGGTCGATAGCGCGCACGATTACCGTATGGGTGCCGAGGTCCAGGTTCAAAGGGTGCAAAGACTCGACGAAGTCGCCGTCGTCAACGGAGACCTCGATCCGAGCGAGCCCCGAGGCGCTATCGGCCGGGCCGCCGTCTGCAGCAGCGAAAGACACGAAGGTGCTCTGGAGGATGACGAAGCTGGAAATGAGCGGATCTGCCGGGATTTCATCAATCGCCACCGAGGTGACAGGAGGGACGGCATCGACGACGACAGAAGAGACCCGCAAGGGCTCGAAGTTCCCGTTCTCATCGGAACTGCCATAGGCAACGACGTGCCGCCCAGCCAGCAACGAACCGGCCTGGGTGAACACGGCGAACTGCGGGGCGGTGGTAGGGCTCAATCCCGCAAGCAGGGCCGAGGGCGAGGGATCCAAGAGGTAGTATGTCTCGGCGACTCCCGACGCTCGGCCGGCCAATGTCCCCAGGTCCGTGGCAAGGAAGCCTACTGAGGACAGCGCGGTGATGAAGATTTGTCCGTCGTCCGTGACATAGTTCGAACCCTCGATGGCAAGCGAGGTGACGGGTGGAGTCCGGTCCCGCCGCCGAGCAAAAGCTCCGAACAAGCCCTTCGCCAGCACTATTTGAGCTGACGTAACTGCCGTGGCAGTCGACGATGCCTGGGATGGCAAAACGGCGAGCAGCCCGGCGTCGACCTCGAGGTTCATAAGACTCACGCTCGCCTCATCCAAGTCCGCGGTCGCCACGACGTTGGATGAGTAGACAATGGAGAGGCTTGCCTCGGGGAAAAACGAGGCCACTCCCTCCCCTAACTGGTAGAGACTGCTTACAAGGGTCAGGCCCTCGGATTCCTTGCTCGCGAGGAGGGCGGCGATTGCGGGGGCGGCCGTATCCACCGCCACCGGCTGGATGCCGCTCCGAGACGTGAAGACGGCCGCCGGCAGCCCGCCCTCGGTTCGGGCCAAACTCTCCGCGACGCGATTGAGGGCAGCCTCCGGTATGGCGAGGAAGAATGGCGAAAGGGAAGTGGTGCGGCCGACTACCACCCCATCGGAGACCGCCTGCGTGATGTTCTCGGACTCTCCAGTCGCTATGTTGATGACATGGCGCATCTGCACCTGGGTTCGCTGCTCGGCAGTCAGGAGAGATGTGTCGAAGGGCCAGGTTATTTCCCCGAATTCAAACCGGGCGGGGGAGGTGATTTCACAGGCCGTGTCCGTGGGAAACGTGATGAAACCCGCAGGGGCGGTGCGTGGGCCACAGGAGACAGACAACGCACCGGCCTCGCTGACGTTCACGAAGTGGGCGAACCCGATCCCGGGGAGGCTGACCAAGACTTCCGGGCCGACGGGGATGGACGGCAATTGCTCGTCCAAAGTCGCATCCGAGACAATCCCAAAGGCGGCCGTGTTGATCCGCATGTTGAGCGGCTTCGGGAAGAAATCAATCGGCCCGAAAGTGCCGGCAGGCCAGCCGAAGCAGGCGTCCGGGAAGCCCGGGTCACCGATGCGGCACTCGACCAGGATCTTCGCCGAGGCGGTCATGGCGACGCGATACTGCACGAAGCGCTTTAACGGCAGGGTGCGTCCGGGGGCGCACTGGAGGTTATATGCGGTTCCAAGGGGCTCCGCCGGGTCGAGCGCGAAAGTCCCGCTGACGAGATTCTGATACTCGCCGCCTGTCGGGTCGGCATCCCCCGAGCGGAGGTCTATGTCGAAAGTAGGCCCCTGGCCGGACGGCGCCGGACCCACCGGGAATTCACTCCGCACCGGCGCGCGGCTGTCAAAATACGCCTGAGCTGGGGTCATCCCAACCCCGTAGCCGCAGAGGTCGCTGCCGACGGGCGGACCCAGGTTGGCTGAGACGAGGACCCCGCCTAG
>JACRDU010000077.1 GCA_016218495.1 Elusimicrobiota bacterium | reverse complement strand
TCAACTGACCAATGTCAGCGTGCCGGCCGGCTCGGTGGACTCGACGAAAATCCAGGACGGCGCGGTCATCACGGCCAAATTGGCGTCTGGGGCGGTGGTGACCGAGAAGATTTCTTCGGGCGCCGTCACCACCGCCAAAATCCTCCCCGGCGCCGTAACCACCACCGCCATCCTCAACGGCTCGGTCACCACCGAAAAGATTAACCACGACGCCGTCATCACCGCCGCCATCTTGAACGGCGCCGTCGTCACCGCCAAGCTGGCGTCCGGGGCAGTGGTGACCGAGAAGATCTCTTCGGGCGCCGTCACCACCGCCAAAATACTCCCCGGAGCCGTCACCACCACCGCCATCCTCAACGGCTCCGTCACCACCGAGAAGATCAACAACGACGCCGTCGCCACCGCCGCCATCCTAAACGGCGCCGTCGTCACCGCCAAGGTCGGAGCCGGCGCAATCACGTCGGGGAAGATCGAGCAGTACGCGGCCTACACGCTCTTGGGGGCGAGGACCCTCGGCGCCGGGGCGACGACCGTCACCGTCGCCTTCCCCGCCCGCGAAGGCCTCCTGATCAGGATCTACATCCCCGGGTTCACCGTCACCAACCGCATCCCCCAGATCCAGTTCAACGGCGACACCGGAGCCAACTACGCCATCGCCCGCCTCACCGCGGCGACGGCGACGGCCGCCGCCAACCTCGCGTTCTTCGCGGCCAACCAGGCCAACACCAGCCACTTCCGCGCCATCTTCGAGGTCGGGGGAAACTACGCGACGGCCCAAAAGGGCGGGACCTACCGTGCGGTAGCTAACATCGGCTCGGCGACGGCGCCCACCAATGTGGCGGGGACCTGGACCTGGAACAATACCACTGCCCAGATCAACTCAGTGACATTGTTCCTCTCCGGCACCGGCAACTTCAACGCCGGGACCTCCGTCTCGGTCTACGGCGCCGACGTCCCGTAACATATGATCACCGCGGCGGGCATCCTCGCGCTCCTCATCGCGGCCGGCGCCGGACCGGCCCGGGCCGCCGCGCGCATGGACAGCCCGTCCTACGTCCTCAGACCCTCGGCCGACCAGTCCGGGGGCGGCGAGGGCGCGGTCTCCGCGTCGGACTACCGCCTCGGCGGCAGCGTCGGCGAGGTCGGCTCGGCGATGGCGTCGGCCAGCGACTACCGCCTCGCCTCGGGCTCCAGACGGCTTCTGCACTACCCCAACGTCATCACGGGGCTCACCGCCCTGGCCGGCATCTCCGAATCGAGCGTCACCCTGCAGTGGAGCGCGCCCGGCCACGACGGGGCCTTGGGGCGGCTCCAGCCCGGGGCCAGCTACTTCATCGTCATCTCGAGCGACCCGGACCCGACGGAGTTCGTTTTCTCCAACGCCTCCGGCCTCGACGCCTCCGTCCGGGTGGCCACCCACGGCGTGGGCGGGCTGGGGGTGCCGCCGGGCACGACGGATTCCGCCCCGGCCCAGGCTCTCGTCCCCAACACCACCTGGTTCGCGGAGATTTGGGCCCTCGACACGGACGGGAACCTCTCCTTCGCCTCGCCGAGGTCGACCTTCACCTCGCTGGCGCGCAAGGTCACCCTGCTGGCACAGCCCATCTTCGACGTGGGGGACACCTCCATTACGCTGAGCTGGGCGGCCCTGCCCCTCTCCCCCCCCGACGCCTCGTCGATGACGGCGGAGGGCTACCTCATCGAGGCCTCCTCGACCGACTTCGGCGTGCTCTTCCCCGGGGGGGTCGTCATCTCGTCGATGACGCAGGACGTCCTCGTGAGCACCCTGGCGGTGGGGGCCGACACCCCCCTGGAATACTGCACCACCTATTACTTCCGCGTGGGCTCGCTCAACTGGATCGGCTCCACGAACTACATGACCATCGACCCCTACCCGACCTATGACGACGATGCCACGGAGACCTCCACCCACCTCTTGGATCTCGGCCCCCAGCTCCTGGCGCAGGAATCGGTCATCCCCACCGGGATCGTCGTCACGAACACCGGCCGCTGCCCGGCCACCTACAGCCTGAGCGCCACGACGGTGACGACGGACTCCCCGTGGCAGGTCTTCGCCGGCCCGGGCCTCGACCGCTTCTCGCTCATCGCCGGCTTCAACGCCACGGAACCCGCCCCGGTGGACTTCGGTGCCGAGGACTTCCTGAGCGACTCCCGCGTGCCGGCCACCGCCTCGGTCTTCGCCATCGGCCAGAACGGCTACCGCGTGCCGCGCGGGGAGTTGCGCACCCTCTGGCTCAAGCTGAAGACCCCCCTTGTCTCCTCGACCGAAGCCGAGCAGGACATCCGGGTGACGGTGACGGCGGTCCGGGACCCTCCCTAGCCCCTGGATTCCAGCCCCCCGCCCTGCCATGCTATCCCCATGCCCACCGCCCTGCTCCTCCTCGCCTCCGTCTGCGCCGCGGCCCGGACCGCCCCGGTCGGCGTGACCCTGCGCTTCCCATCCGGAGGCTCCTTGGAGGGCGTCCTGCTCTCAGAAAGCTCGGGCGCCGTCCGCATCGAATCCGACGGCGGCCTCATAGAGTTCTCCCGCGGCGAGCTCTCGGCCCTCATCGTCGCCCCCAACGCGCACAGCGAGTTCAAACGGCGCGAGGCGGCCCTGCCGGAACGGGACGCCGCCGCCCTCTGGTCTCTGTCGCACTGGGCGCTCGAGAACGGCCTGCCCGGCTGGGGGGTCTCCTGCGCGCGCAAGGTCCTGCTGCTGGAGCCCGGCCACCCGGGCGCGCGGGGGCTGCTCGCCGGACCGGCCGAGGTCCGAGAGCTCGAAGGGGCCTGGGTGCGCTGGGACCCCCCGCGTTCCGCCCCCGCGCCGGCCCGCCCCCTCCCAGTCGCGCCGCGCGCCCAGGCCGTCCATTACTTCCTGGGACCGACCGCCGTGCGCCTGCCCCCCGCCCGGCTCGAGCTGGGGCTCGCTCCGCCGGGGACGCAGACCGGTCCCGGGCCCTGGCGGCCCGAGCCGTTCCAGGCCCCGGCCCCGGTGCTGGGCATCCCTCCTCCCGAGCCTGTCGGCTCGCGCATCGGCTACGACCCGATGCGCTGAGCAATCGTGTATCATCGGAATATGCGCGAGAAAATAACCCCCGATTTCATCCGCCGCATCCCCAAGTCCGACCTGCACCTGCACCTCGACGGCTCGCTGCGCATCCCGACCCTCATCGAGCTGGCCAAGGCCGGAGGGGTCAAGCTCCCCGCCGACAACGAGGAGGGCCTGCGCAAGCTCGTGTTCAAGCCCACCTACGCGAACCTGGGCGAATACCTGCACGGCTTCATGTACACCTGCGCGGTGCTGCAGAACCCGGCCAACCTCGAGCGCGTGGCCTGCGAGCTGGCCGAGGACAACATCGCCGAAGGGGTGCGCTACATCGAGGTGCGCTTCGCGCCGCAGCTGCACACCTCGGCCGACCTCTCGACCCCCGAGGTCATCCGCGCCGTCAACCGCGGGCTCGACAGGGCGGCGAAGGCGCACAACCGCTCTGCCGAGGTCAAGGCGGGCAAGGACCTGCCGTTCCACTACGGCCTCATCTGCTGCGCGATGCGCCGCTTCGCGAAGGGCTTCTCGCCCTACTACGCCGACCTCCTGCGCATCATGTCGCACGCCAGGGCCGAGGAGGTCTACGCCACGGCCTCGCTGGAGCTGGCGCGCACGGCCGCCGAGCTCATCCGTGAGGAACGCCTGCCCATCGTGGGCTTCGACCTGGCCGGCGAGGAGGCGGGCTTCCCCGCCGAGGACCATCAGTCCGCCTACCAGTACGCGCACGACCACTTCATCAAGAAGACCGTCCACGCCGGCGAGGCCTACGGCCCGGAGTCCATCTTCCAGGCCATCACGCGCTGCCACGCCAACCGCATCGGCCACGGCACCTTCCTGTTCGCCGCGGACATGATCCGCGACCCCCAGATCAAGGACCGCGCCCGCTATGTGGAGGACCTGGCCAACTACATCGCCGGCCAGCGCATCGGCATCGAGGTCTGCCCGACGAGCAACCTGCAGACCACCCCGTCGATCACCTCGATGGCCGACCACCCGATAAAGAAGATGATCGACGCCGGGCTCTCGGTGAGCATCTGCACCGACAACCGCCTGATGTCGAACACCACGGTCTCGCGCGAGCTGCAGCTCGTGGCCGAGCATGTCAAGCTGACGCGCCACCAGCTGCGCAACCTCGTGGTGGCCGGCTTCAAGGGCTCCTTCTTCCCGGGCTCGCACGTCGAGAAGCGCGCCTTCGTCGACAAGGTCATCGCGCGCTACGAGACCCTGGAAGCCGAGCTGCTCAAGCCCTTGAACTAGCGCTTGAAGAAGTCGTTGCCCTTGTCGTCGACGAGCACGAAGGCCGGGAAGTCCACCACGTCGATGGCGTAGACGGCTTCCATCCCGAGCTCCGGGAAGTCCACCACCTCCACCTTCTTGATGGACTTGGCGGCCAGGACGGCCGCCGGGCCGCCGATGGAGCCCAGGTAGAAGCCGCCCCACTTCTTGCAGGCGTCGGTCACCTGCTGGGAGCGGTTGCCCTTGGCCAGCATGACCATCGAGCCGCCCCGGGACTGGAACAGGTCCACATAGGAGTCCATCCGCCCGGCCGTGGTCGGCCCGAAGGAGCCGGAGGGCTTGCCCTTGGGAGTCTTGGCGGGCCCGGCGTAGTAGACCGGGTGCTTCTTGAAGTAGTCGGGCAGGTCCTGCCCGGCGTCGAGGCGCTCCTTGAGCTTGGCGTGGGCGATGTCGCGCGCCACGATGAGGCGCCCCGACAGCGAGAGCTGGGTGGAGACCTTGTGCTTGGAGAGCTCGGCGAGGATGTCCTTCATCGGGCGGTTGAGGTCCACCGGGGCCGCGAAGCGATGGGGCTTGCCCTTGTAGGAGGCCGGGATGAGGCTCTCGGGGTCGCGCTCCATCTCCTCCACCCAGAGCCCCTTCGCGTCGATCTTGGCGAGGATGTTCCGGTCGGCCGAACAGGACACGCCCATGCCGACGGGACAGGAGGCGCCGTGGCGGGGCAGGCGCACCACTCGCACGTCGTGGGCGAAGTACTTGCCCCCGAACTGCGCGCCGATGCCGCACTTCTGGGCCTCGGCCAGCATCTCGCCCTCGAGCTCCAGGTCGCGGAAGGCGCGGCCGAGCGCGCTGCCGCTGGTCGGCAGCCCGTCGAGGCAGCCCGTCGAGGCCAGCTTCACAGTCTTGAGCGTCGCCTCGGCCGAGGTGCCGCCGATGACGAAGGCCAGGTGGTAGGGCGGGCAGGCCGCGGTTCCCAGAGTGCGCATCTTCTCGGCCAGGAACTTCTTGAGGCTGGCGGGGTTGAGCAGGGCCTTGGTCTCCTGGAACAGGTAGGTCTTGTTGGCCGAGCCGCCGCCCTTGGCGACGAAGAGGAACTTGAAGGCCATGCCCGGCACGGCGTAGACGTCGACCTGGGCCGGCAGGTTGTTGCCCGAGTTCCGCTCCTCGTACATCGTCAGGGGCACCGTCTGGGAATAGCGCAGGTTCTCCTCGGTGTAGGTCTTCCAGACGCCCTTGGAGATCCACTGCGCGTCGTCCACCCCCGTCCACACCTGCTGGCCCTTCTTGGCGACCACGGTGGCCGTGCCGGTGTCCTGGCAGAAGGGCAGCTCGAACTTGGCCGAGATGGCGGCGTTCTCGAGCAGGGTCAGCGCGACGAACCTGTCGTTGTCGGAGGCCTCCGGGTCCGACAGGATGGCGGCGACCTGCCTCTGGTGCCGGGGCCGCAGCAGGAAGGAGACGTCGCGCATCGCCTCGTTGGCCAGACGGGCCAGGGCCTCGGGCTCGACCATCAGGACCTCCGAGCCGTTGAAGCGCTCGACGCGCACGCCGTCCTTGGAGACCAGGCGGTACTTCGTCTCATCGGCCCCGAGCGGGAAAGGGTCCTCGTACTTGAACTCGGGGACGGCCGGGGCGGCGGGCGTCTTGGCGGGCATGGGGCCTCCGTGGGGCGACCCGCTCATTATAGGAAGGAGAAGGGCCTAGTGGCGCGCCGAGATGCGCGCGGCCGACCTCAGCGTGGCCCAGAGCACGGCCGCCGAGGCGGCCAGCCACAGCCCGCCCCACATCACGCGCGGCCCGAAGTACTCGCGCGCCAGCATCTTGGCGTCCGAGTTGCACGAGCTGGTGAAGACGTCGGACCAGATGTCCGGGATGACGTAGAGGCAGGAGGTGGCGCCTATGACCTTGAGCAGCGCGTCGTTGACCGCGTCGGAGAGCCGGTAGGACGCCCACACCAGCCCCGCGGCCGAGGCCAGGCCGAACAGGAAGCCGAAGGGGCTGCGGACGTAGACGACGGTGACCGCGCCCAGGAAGGCCCCCAGGAGGCCCGTCAGCAGGCGGTCGCGCTTGGTGGCCGCCGCGGCCAGGACCAGCCCGGACCCCCAGAGCAGGCTGCCGACGTAGCCCGCGTTGAGGACGAGGAAGCGGCTCCCGCCCGCTGGCCAGGTCTTGCCGCCTTCGTTGGACTCCAGCACGATGCGCCCGAAGGAGCCCCCTGTCAGGAAGGCGGCGATGTTGTGGCTGATTTCGTGGAAGAACACCGTCATCAGCTTGAGCGGCCAGAGCAGCCAGGTGTCCCAGAGCAGGGTCATGGCGAGCACGGCGACGAGGATGCCGGGCAAAGAGCCCGCGCGGCGCGACAGCTCGAGGTCCTTGAGGGCCATGGCCAAGTATACACCGCTTGACGCGCCGCGCCCAGGCGCTACACTTGGGATGCGTGCCCCCCATCCACCCCCACCTGGCCGACGAGCCCCCGAAGGGCCGCTCCCTGCGCGACCGGGTGGAGGCCTCCGGCCCGCTCGCCGAGGCCGAGCTGCTCCGCCTGGGCCTGGAGCTCTCGCGCGCGCTGGCGCACCGCCACGCCGCCGGGGCGCTGGAGGAAGGCCTGTCGCCCGACTCGGTCTTCCTGGCCAAGGACGGGGGCGCCGTCCTCGTCACCGGCCGCCCCGCGCCCGACGGCGCAGAGGGCTGGGTCCCCTTCGAGCGCCTGGCCGAGCGCCCGCAGCCCGCCTCGGACCTCTATCAACTCGGCGCCGTCATCCTCTTCGCGGCCACGGGCAAGCGGCCCGCGGCCTTCGGCCTGCCCCAGGGCCTCTCGCGCGGCCTGCTCTCCGAGGTCCCGGCGGCCCTGCGGCCCAGCGTCGAGCGGCTGCTCGACCCGGTCTGGGACAAACGCCCGAAGACGGCGCTGGAGTCCGCCGAAGAGTTCGACTGCCTCGCCCAAGGCAAGGCCACGCCGCGGCAGAGGTTCCGCCGGAAGGCCGCCGCCGGGGGCTTGGCCGCGCTGCTGGCGCTGGGCGCCGGCGCCGGGCTGCTGCGCACCAAGGCGCCGCCCGCCCCGTCCGGGCCGCCGCCCGCCATCCAACGCACCAGCCCGGCCTTCGTCCCGCAGCCGGACGCGGAGCTGCCGCTGGCGCTGTGGTCGCCGGTGCGCGAGGTCTCCTCGGAGGTCATGGCCCTCAGGCCGGCCGCCGACGGGGGGATATGGGTCTTCACCAAGAGCGAGGCGGCCCTTTTCGAGGCCGGCTCCCTGCGCGGCCCCCGCAAGACCCTCGACGACATCCTCGAGGTCTCGAAATCCCCCGGGCCGACGAAGGAAGGTCCGCGCCCGCGCCGCCCGTCCTATGCGGCCGGGGTCGGCGCCGGCGGCGAGGCCTTCATGGGCGGCTGGGACGGCGCGGTCTACCGCGGCAGGCTCGACGGGACCGCGGCGCAGTGGCCCCCGGTCCTGGGCGAGCACGGGCGCGTCGACGACATGGCCTGGCGGGACGGGACCCTCTGGGCGGCCTGGAACGGGAGGCTGTGGACCTGGCGCGAGGGACAGTCCGCCTGGGCCCAACCCCCGGGGCATCCCCCCACCGGGATGAAGACCCTGGACGTGAGCGCGGCCGGGGAGGTCCTGGCCGGCGGCGCGGGCGGGCTGTGGCGCCAGGAGGCCGACGGCTGGCGCCGGGTCTGGAAGGGAACGGCCGACAAGGACGACGTCGTCAGCCTGGCCCAGGACGCCCAGGGCCGCCTGCTCGTCGGGACGCACGACGGCTTCCTGACGCTGACGCGCGGCGGGGAGGCCGTCGGGCAGCGCGAGCTCCAGGGCCATTGGGTGACGGGCTTCGCCGAGGGCGGCGACGGCCGCCTGTGGGTCGGCACCTGGGATTCCGGCGTCCATCTGCGCGCGGACGGCCGCTGGTTCCCGTTCGGCTTCGCCTACGGCCTGCCCTCGGACACCGTCGCCGGGCTCGCCGTCAACGCCCACAAGGTCCTGTGGGTGGGGATGTACGGAGGCGGCGCGGTGGCCGGCTCCGAGAAGGCCTTGGCCGACGCGGCCCGCGCGGCCGAAGCCCCGGCGCGCCTGCCCGGGGACGCCTACGACAGCGTCGAGGACGCCGCGCGGCGCAACACGGCCGAGGGCAAGCCCGACGGCGGCGTCGCGCGCCTGCGCATCGGCGAACTGGACTTCGTCTACTTCGACGGCCGCCAGGTCGCCCCGCCGGGGCCCGGCTGGCTCTCGGCCGACGGCACCTCGGCGCGCTTCGCGGGGAACTCCTGGGTCCTGCGCCGGGCCGACGGGGCCGAGACCGCCCTCCCCCCGATGCCCTCCGCGCAGTGGGGCGGCGCCTCGGCCGTCCTCATCGACGCCAAGGGGCGGCTCTGGGCCGGCACCAGCGGCGCGGGCGTCTTCGTCTACGACTCCGGCTCCTGGAAGGCGCATGAGGCCGAGGCCGGCCTCGACAAGAACCCCGTGACGAGCCTGGCCGAGGACAAGGCCGGGAACATCTGGGTGGGGACCGCCCCGCCGTTCGACCGGGAGGCCGGCAAGTACCAGCGCAAGAACCTGCACCGCTTCGACGGCCGGTCGTGGACCTCCTACTCCCCCGACGACGGGCTGGGCTATTGGTACACGGCCGCGGTGCGCGCGCTGCCCGACGGCTCGGTGGCCGCCGCCACCAACGGAGGCCTCAGCGTCGTCCACGCCGGGGGCGTGCGCAACTATTCCCGCGCGGACGGCTTCAAGGACCCTTCGGCCGATTGGGTCGCCGTCGACGCCGCGGGGCGGCTGCTGCTCACCCACTACAGCGACGGCCTCACCCTCGCCGACGACTACCGCTTCAGCGCCGTCAAGTCTCGCCAGGGCCTCTTCTCGGACAAGCTGCGCGCCGCCGCCTTCGACGGCCGGGGCCGGGCCTGGCTGCTGGCCGCCGACGGGCGCGCCTTCGTGACGACCTGGGCGGCGCTCAAGGACGCCGCCAAGTGAGCGAAGGCGGCGTCTTCAAGGAGGCGGGCTTCTTCCGCGTCGACCGCGAGCGAGCGCTCGAGAAGCTGGCGCTGTTCGCGATGCCGC
This sequence comes from Elusimicrobiota bacterium, assembly GCA_016218495.1. Classification (GTDB taxonomy): domain Bacteria; phylum Elusimicrobiota; class Elusimicrobia; order UBA1565; family UBA1565; genus SCTT01. The sequence continues at coordinate 31,836 of JACRDU010000077.1, read as the reverse complement.
GCGGAGAGCTCTTCCTGCTGCCGCTCGTCCGCTGCGCGGCGGCCTCGGGGGCCGGCACGCTGTCGCTCAAGCGCTCCGCCGGGGCCCTCGAGCTGCGCTTCGACGGGGAGCCGCTGGCCCGCGCCGCGCTCTCGGACCCCTATGGGGCGCTCCTCAACGAGGACGGCGGGCGCCCGGCGCGCCACCTTGCCGTGGGGCTGCTGACCGCCTGGCGCACCCGGCCCGCGCGCGTCCTGGTCGAGTCCGGCCTGGGCGCCGAGCGCCTGCGCCTGCGCGCGCTCTCCGTACGCGAGGAGGCCGTCGAGCCGGCCGCCCCCGGCGCGCGGGACACCGTCGTGCGCGTCGAATGGCCGCTGTGGCGGTCCTGGAAGCCCGCGCGCGCCGCCCTGGCCACGGCGCGGCAGGCCTGCCCGATGGTGCCCCGCGGCTTCTACGCCGAAGGCTCCTCGCTCAAGCCCGCGGCCGGCGACTGGCCCGAGCAGAGCGACTTCGCGGCCGGCGACGCGCGCGGGACCCTGCGCCTGCCGGAGGCGGGGGCCTCCAAGAGCACGGTCACCTTCTGCCTGGACGGGGTGGCCGTGGAGACCGTGCAGACCTGGCTGCCGTGGGCGCAGGTGCACGCCTGGGTGGAGGACCCCGGCCTGCGGCTCAACGCCTCCCAGTCCGGCGTCGTCGAGGACGAGCGGCGACGCGCGGCCCTCGACGCCGTCACCGCGGCCTCGAAGGAGTTCCTGCTCGAGGCCGCCCGGGACCTGGCCAAGGCACGGCCGCCCGGGTCCGTCGCCGGCTCCGACTGGGGACGCTTCGCGCGGGCGAAGGACTGGTTGCGCGAGGCCTGCGCGCGGCTGCTGGTCAAGGAACCCGGGGCCGACTCCGCCGACCCGCTGCTGTCGGCCCTCTGGGACGCCCCCGTCCTCCTCGACGTCTGCTACAAGCCGTTGACCCTGGCCGAGCTCCGGGCGCCCGGGGGCGCCGCCTGGTCGCGCAGCGCCTGCCCGGGCGAGCACCCGCCCGGCCGGATCGCCTGGTGCCCCGACGCGGGCTCGCGCGCCCTGCTCAAGGCGCGCTCCGGCGCCGACCTGCGCGACATGAGCGAATTGATAGAATCCCTCTCCCGGACCAAGCGATGAACAGGCCGATCCTGCGCTACGGATTCCTGGCCCTGGCGGCCACCTTGCCGCTGGGCCTGCTCGGCTTGGCGTCCTACCGGTTCGCCGCCGCGCGGATGCTGGAGGCCGACGACGCGGCCAACATGGACCGCGCCCGCCTGACCGCGGAGATCGTCGAGTCCGAGCTTTCGAGCCACCTGCTCTCGGTGGCGGGCCAAGCGCAGGACCCCGCCCTCGTCGAGCCCGTCGCCCGCAAGGACGCCGCCGGCGTGCGCCGCCGCCTCGCGGCGCAGCGCGCCTCCGTCCCCGTCGTCGGCCGCGTCTTCGTCGTGGACCCGGCCGGGGTGCTCTGGGCCGACGACCCCCGCGCCGACGAGTCCCTGGGCCGCTCCTTCGCCTACCGCGCCTGGTTCAAGGAGGCGGTCGTCTCCGAGGGGGCGACGCTCTCGGCGTCCTTCGTCCGCCATGCCCATCCGCAGGTCCCGGTGGTGGTGATGGCGGCGCCCATCCGCTCGGGCGGACGCCTGCTCGGCCTGCTGGCCCACCAATACACGCTCGAAGCCCTGGCGGCCCATCTGGGGCAGCGGACCTTCGGGCGCGGGGGGCGCATCCTCATCATCGACAGCGACGGCAAGCCGCTCGGCCCGGTCGACCATGCCGAGGCGGCCGCGCTCCCCGCGGCTCCTCCCGTGCGCGGGGCGCTGGCGGGGCGCTCGGGCCTCCTCGCCTACCCCGACGCGGCGTCGCGGCGGACCATGCGCGCCGCCTTCGTGCCCGTGCACGTAGGCGGCCGGACCTGGGGCGCCGTCGCGCGCGTGCCGGAGGCGGAAATCCTGGAGAGCCTGTCGGCGCTGCGCCTGCGCCTGTCGTTGGCCACGCTGGGCACCGCGCTCCTCGCCGCCTTCCTGGCGGTGCAGTTGGGCCGCGCGCGGGAGCACGAGTCCCGCCTGGCCGCGGAGCTCGAGGAGCGCGGCCGGCGCCTCGAGGAGCAGACCCGCGTGCTCTCGCGCTCGAACGCCGACCTCGAGCAGTTCGCCTACCTGGCTTCCCACGACCTGCAGGCGCCGCTGCGCAGCCTCAAGAACTACTGCGACATGTTCCAGGACCGCTGCGGCGCGGCCCTCAACGACGAGGGCCGGCGCCTGGTCGGCCTCACCAAGCAGTCGGTGGCGCGCATGCAGCGCATGGTCTCCGACCTCCTGGAATTCTCCCGCCTCGGCCAGGGCAAAGGCCCGGCCCGGCCGGTGGCCGTCGGCGCCTGCCTCGACGACGCCCTGGCCGACCTGGCCTCGGAGACGGCCCGGCGCCGGGCCGTCGTCGAGCGCACCGAGCTGCCCAGCGTCTCGGGGCACGCCGGGGAGATCACGCGCCTGCTGCAGAACCTGCTCTCGAACGCGATGAAGTACTGCGAGGCCGAGCCGCGCATCAAGGTCTCCGCGCGCCGCGACGGGAGGGTCTGGGAGGTCTCGGTCGCCGACAACGGCATCGGGGTCCCGGACGAGAAGCGCGAGGCGGTGTTCGGCCTCTTCGAGCGCCTGCACCCCTGGGAGCGCTTCGAGGGCTCCGGCATCGGCCTGGCCGCCTGCCGCAAGGTCGTCGAGCGCCACGGCGGGCGCATCTGGCTCGAGTCCTCCCCCGGCAAGGGCACCACGGTCAAATTCACCCTGCCGGCCTGAGGCGCCTCGCGCCCTTGACAAGAGGACATCCGTCCACTACAATTGGACTTATGTCCACTAAAGAAGTCACCGAGCTGCAGCGCCGCATCCTCGATTTCATCGCCCAGTGCGTGGAGGAGAAGGGCTTCCCCCCCTCCATCCGCGAGATCGGTCGGCGCCTGCGCATCACCTCGCCGAGCTCGGTGGCCTACCACCTCAGGGTGCTGGAGTCCGCGGGCCTGCTCAAGCGCACCGACGCCATCAGCCGTGGGATGTCCCTGGCCTCCAGCCCCAACGAGCTGCCCATCCTGGGAGCGGTGGCCGCGGGCTCGGGCGTCATCGCCGCGGAGGACGTCGAAGGGCATGTGACGCTCGACCGCGACGCGCGCCGGGGCGCGGATTACCTGCTTCGGGTCAAGGGCGACAGCATGGTCGGGGCGGGCATCCTGGAAGGCGACCTCGTGCAGGTGCGCCGCCAGGACGACGCGCGCGACGGCGAGATCGTCGTGGCCCTGGTCGGCGAGGAGGGCGTGGTCAAGCGCCTGCGCCGCAAGGCCGGGCAGGCCGCCCTCGAGTCCGAGAACCCGGCCTACGAGCCCATCCGAGGTCCTTTTCAGGTGGCCGGCAAGGTCGTAGGCCTGCTGCGCCGCTACTGAGGGCCGCTCCCGGCGTCTTCCCTTATATATAATCGGGCGTCTCGCCAAGAGAGGCCCCATGTCCGAAGCCCACGCCGCCGCGCACAAGCCCTACGTCTCCGACGACCAGGTCCTGCCTGAATTCACCTGGTCGGCCGTCCTGGTCGGAGCCGTCCTAGGCATCGTCTTCGGCGCCTCTTCGCTGTACCTGGTCCTAAAGGTCGGCATGACGGTGTCGGCCTCCATCCCGGTGGCGGTGCTCTCCATCACCCTGTTCCGCCTGGCCTCGCGCATGTTCGGCATCCGCCGCGCCACCATCCTGGAGAACAACATCGTCCAGACCACCGGCTCGGCCGGAGAGTCCATCGCCTTCGGCGTGGGCGTGACGATGCCGGCGCTGATGATCCTGGGCTACGACATGGACATCGCGCGCGTGATGGTGGTCTCGTCCTTGGGAGGCCTGCTGGGCGTCTTGATGATGATCCCGCTGCGCCGCGTCTTCATCGTCAAGCAGCACGGCCAGCTCCCCTACCCCGAAGGCACCGCCTGCGCCGACGTCCTCATCGTCGGAGAGCAGGGCGGCTCGTCGGCCAAGACCGTCTTCACCGGCTTCGGCATCGCCGTGCTCTACAAGGTCCTAATGAGCGGCCTGCGCCTGTGGAAGGACGTCCCGGAACGGATGCTGGGCTTCTTCAAGGGCGCGGCCGTCTCGGGCGAGGTCGCCCCGGAGCTCTTGGGCGTCGGCTACATCATCGGCACGCGCATCTCCTGCGTGATGGTGGCCGGCGGTATCCTGGCCTCCTGGGTCCTCATCCCGGCCATCAAGCTCTTCGGCGACGGCCTGAGCGCGCCGCTGTTCCCAGCCACCAAGCTCATCAGCGAGATGAGCCCCGCCGAGATCTGGAAGTCCTACATCCTCTACATCGGCGCCGGCGCCGTCGCCGCCGGAGGCATCATCAGCCTGTTCCAGGCCCTGCCGGTCATCGTCGGAGGCCTCAAGTCCGGCCTGGCCGACATCAAGGCCGGCGCCGGCAAGGCCAAGGCGGCCGCCCAGCGCACCGAGGACGACATGCCGACCTGGATCGTCTTCGCCGGCAGCGCGCTCATCATCCTCATCGTAGCCGCCGTCCCCCAGCTGGGCCTGGGCTTCGGCTTCAAGGGCCTCATGGGCGGCCTGCTCATCGTGCTCTTCGGCTTCCTCTTCGTCACGGTGTCCTCGCGCCTGACCGGCGAGATCGGCTCCTCGTCGAACCCCATCTCGGGCATGACCGTGGCGACATTGCTGCTCACCTGCCTCATCTTCGTGCTGCTCTCCAAGCTCGACCCCTCCGGCGGCTGGGTGGGCAAGGGCGCGCGCCTGACCGCGCTTTCCATCGCGGCCGTGGTCTGCATCGCGGCCTCCAACGGCGGCACGACCTCGCAGGACCTCAAGACCGGGTTCCTGGTCGGCGCCACGCCCAAGTGGCAGCAGTGGAGCCTGCTGGTGGGCTCCCTGACCTCCGCGCTCGTCATCGGCGCGACCCTGCTCGTGCTCAACGACGCCGGCACCGTCTACGCGAAGCGCGACTTCCCCGCGGTCACCGCCCCGGTCGGCGAGCTGCACGACGTCGAGAAGGTCAAGGGGCCCGGCGCCGAGGCCGACGCCGCCGACTACAAGGTCTGGCGCCTGGGCGAAGGCGACGCGCCCGGCGTGCCCGCCGGCAAGTACCTGGTCGACGCCGAGGGCCGCATCCGCTACCTGGTCGACCCCGGCATCAACGGGGTGGAGACCGTGCGCCTCGACGGCTCGCATGTGCAGAAGTACAACGCCCCCAAGGCCCGGCTGATGTCGCTCATCATCGACGGCATCCTGACCCAGAAGCTGCCCTGGGGCCTGGTCCTCTTGGGCGTGGCCATCGCGCTGGTGCTCGAGCTCTGCGGCGTGCCCTCCCTGCCGTTCGCGGTGGGCGTCTACCTGCCGCTGTCGTCGTCGACGCCCATCTTCATGGGCGGCGTGCTGCGCTGGGCGGCCGACAAGTGGACCGGCAAGAGCGAGGCCGAGTCCGAGATGAGCCCCGGCATCCTGTTCTCCTCGGGCTACATCGCCGGAGGCGCCATCGCCGGCATCGCCATCGCGATGCTGTCGCTCAGCCCCAAGCTGACCGACGCCCTCGACCTCTCGGCCAAGCTCGGCGCCTGGACCCAGAGCGACCTCACGGCCCTCTTGGCCTTCGGGGTCCTTACGGGCCTGCTGCTGCTCGTCGGCGGGGAGCGCTGGCTCAAGGACGAGGGCTCCGCAGGCTGACCCGCCCGCCGGCTATTGACGCCTCCGGGGTCCGCGCCTAAACTCCCCTCGTGGAGTCCGCGGAAGAACGCGCCGCCTTCGAGGCCCTGCGCCTCGCCTCCGACCGGCGCATGCAGGCCGAGCTCTGCGCCGACCCGGCCATAAAGACCCTCTCAGAGGAGCTCAGGCGCTCGGGCGGCCTCGATGCCCCCCGCCGGCGCTTCCTGGCCGAGGGGATGCGGGTCAGCGCGGCGATGATCCCGGACCTGGTCAAGGACGTGCGGGAATGCCTGACGCTGTGCGGGCTGGGCGGGCGCAGCGTCGAGGTCTTCGTGCGCGACGAGCCGCTGGCCAACGCCGCCTGCATCGACTACGGCGAAGGCCCCATCCTGATGCTGTTCAGCTCGAGCCTGCTCGAGCGGCTCTCGCAGGGCGAGCTGCGCTCCGTCGTCGCCCACGAGGCGGCGCACGCCGCCTTCGGCCACCATGCCCTGCCCGCCGCCTGGCTGCTGCGCCAGGAGGGGCGGCTCGACCCGCGCCAGGCCCTGCGCCTGATGGCCTGGAACCGCCGCGCGGAGATCTCCTGCGACCGCGTGGGGCTGGTCGCCTGCAAGAGCCTGCAGGACGCCACCAAGGCTCTGATGAAGCTGTCCTCCGGCCTTTCGGAGCCCATCCTGCGCTTCAGCGTCGACGAGTATGTGGCCCAGATGCGCGACATCCAGTCCCTGGCCGCCTCGGCCGACGCCTCCGAGCTCTTCTCCAGCCATCCCTTCAGCCCGCTGCGCGTGGCGGCCCTGGCCCAGTTCTGGGACTCGCGCCCCTTCGCCGAGGCCGCGGGCGGCGGCACCGCGCGCGTGAGCGCCGAGGAGGCCGAGCGCCGCGTCGAGGAGCTGCTGCGCGCGATGGAGCCCGAGCGGGCCGAGGCCGGCTCCGCTCCGGCCCGCGACGCGGCCCTGTGGGGCGGGCTGTGGCTGGCCTCCTGCGACGGCGGGATCGACCCGGCCGAGCTGGCGGCCATGGCGGCCTGGGCCGAGCCCGCGGCCCTGGCGGCCGCCTCCACGGAGCTGGCCGCCGGGGCCGACCCGGCCGCCCGCGCGCGGGAGCGCTTCCTCGTGAACGCCAAGGCCTGCGCGGGGCTCGCCGCCGCGGACCGGCACGCCCTCCTGCAGAAGCTGATCGTGGTCGCCCGGGCCGACCAGGTGGTCAAGCCCGCGGAGCGGGCGGTCCTGGCCGAGATGGCGGCGGCCTTCGCCACCGACCCGGCGTTCGTGGAGCGCGTGCTGAGCATCTTCGAATAGGGGGAACCATGGGATTCGAACGCAGCGAGGTGGAAGGGCCCAAGAGCGTGAACTTCGCGGACTTCATACAGGGCCTGGCCGCGAAGTCCAACCTCAAGGTCCGGGTCTCCGGGCCGGAGCTCGTCATCGTCCCCTACGACATGGGCGAGGGCCGGGCGCAGAACACCTTCGTGCGGCCGCTGGGCAAGACCGGGGCGGGGCACCTGATCGTCTCCTTCTTCTCCCCCGCCCTCAAGATGCCGGCCGGCCAGGAGATCGGCGCCAAGACCGCCAACGACCTGCTGCGGCGCAACTCCAAGATCCCGCACGGCGCCTGGGCCATCGACCAGGTGGACGGCGCCGACTACCTCGGCGTCATCGAGACCCACATCGCCCAGACCATGGACCCCGCCGAGTTCGCGGCGGCCTGCTTCGTCACCGCGAAGCTGGCCGACGACATGGAGAAGACGATGGGGGCCGACACGTTCTAGCCGGGCCTTGACAACTGAACACTTGTACACTAAACTAGGGCCATCGCCTCAGGAGGCCCTATGGTGCACACCGTCGTCGGTTCGTCGTGGCTGCCGGCCTGGTTCCTCTCCGCCCTCTGCCCCGCCCTCGAGCGCGGGATGAGCGTGCGCTGGATAGACGCCGGCAACCGCTTCGACGCCTACGGCCTGGGCCGCACCGCCCGCGATTCGGGCGCCGACCCGCGCCGGGTCCTCAACCATGTGCGCCTGGCCCGGCCCTTCAACGCCTTCCAGCTCGAGTCCATGCTGGGCCGCCTGGGTTCGGAGACGGGTCCGGAAGACCCCGTGGTGGTCTCCGACCCCCTGGCCCTCCTCTATGACGAGGAGCTCCCGGACGAGGAGGCGCGCCGCCTGGCTCCCCGCCTGGCCCGCGCCCTCAAGGCCCTGCCCTCCAACTGCGTGGTCCTGACCGTGGAGCGCCAGACCTCACCCGAGCGCGCGGCCCTCGGAGAGGCCGTGCTGGCCGCTTCGGACCGGGTGGTCAGCCTGGCCGAACAGGACGGGCCGCTGAGCCTGACCGCCCTGGGCTGCGCGGAGTTCGCGCTAGCGTCGGCCTGAGGGGACGAGCCCCGGCTCCGGCTCCCCGCGGAAACGGACCGCCACGGCCTCGACGCCGCCGTCCACGCGCAGGACGCCGGCGCGCAGCAGGTAACCCTCGAGGAAGCGCGCCATGACCGGCCGGGCCTGTTCGCGCACGGCCGCCAGCGCCGCCGGCGCCTCGGCGTCGCGCTTGGCCGCGTCATAGACCCCGCGCTCCAGAGCCTCCTCCAACGCGCGCCCCGAGCGTTCCCGCAGGCGCGCCCAGCCGGGCTCGACGACGAGACGCTTGTCCTGGAGCAGGACCTCCACCGCCTGCACCCGGGGGTCGGCGAAGCCGGCTTCGAGGACGCGCCGCGCGCGGTCGTAGCGGAAGACGACGGACTCCTCCTGCGCCAGGTCCACCGCATAGTGGACCCGTACCGGCACCGTCAGCGCGGCCCGGGTCGTGCCCAGGTCCAGGCCCAGCATGGACTTCGCGCTCTCGCCGGTCATGACCTTGAGGAACTCGGCCCGCCCCACCACCAGCTTGAGGTCGGGCTGCACGGAGGCCAGGCCGGCCACGAAGTCCCGCACGCTGACCCTGGTCTCGACCCAGCCCGCGCGCCGGGCCCGCCACAGCAGGCCCCCGCCCACGGCCAGGGCCGCTGCCAGACCGCCCACCGCCAGAACCCGTATCCGCATCTCCCTATAGATACGTCCGCAACCCGCAAAAAGCAACAAAAGGTGTCTGACCCCTAAGTCAACAGTCCTAGGCGGTATTGCCCTGTGGGCCCAGAGCGGCGGCTTCAGGCGGTGATACGATGAGGGAGGTCGTCCGGAGGCCCTATGGCGTACCCCATCCTCTCCTTAATTGTCGCCTTGGCGGCGAACGCCTCGGCACAGAACCTGCGCGCCACGCTCGCCGCGCCGGTCCTTCCCGTGGTGCGGGTGGCCCCCGTCCTCCCCGTGACGGCGCCGACCTTGCTCGCGCCCTCCCTGGCTCTTCCCATTCCCGCCCTGACGCCGGCCTTAGCCGCGCCGCGCCTGGCTCCCGCCGCGGCGCAAGCCGCGCCCATCACCCCCATCCCTGTGGCCGCGGCCGCTCAGGCCCAGGCCCACGCCCAACCCGCCCTCGAAGCGCTCTCCGCCCCCAATCCCTCCGCCGCTTCGGCCCATGCCGCCGGGGTGACGCTCGAGGACGCCCTGACGGGGCGGAGCTCCGTCGTGCCGGGCTTCGGCGGGGCTATCGGGACGCCCGGCCTGACGGGGCGGAGCTCCTTCGGCGCCGTCTTCGCCGGACCGGCCTCCCCGGTCAACGGCGCCCTGCCCACCGCGCGCTCGGCACCGGCGGTCTCGGGCGTCTCCTACGCGCGCGGCATCGAGAAGCGCCACAAGGATTACCTCGATGAGAGCCTGCGTCGCCGCAAGGCCGGCTGGTTCCGCGGCCTGGCCCGCATGGGCGTCGAGCTCGCTGGCCCCACGGCCCCCAAGCTCAAGGTGACGGCCGCCAAGGACCGTTCCTCCAAGCTCGCCGCCGTGGTCACCGCCGTCGAGTACACCGTCTCCTGGACCCAGGGCCCGCTCAAGGCCGGGAATTTCCGCGTCGTCGTGCCGACGAAGGACCCCGAGCCGGAGTTCTCGCGCCTGGCCGCTCCGGAGACCCCCGCCGAGAAGCAGGTCGTGCTGCGCGTGAAGTCGGGGACGCCCGAGGCCGAGGCGCGCGCGTTCTTCGAGGGGCAGGGCCTGCGCGTCATCACCCGGTCCTACGACGGGCTCTGGACCGTGGCCGTCACCGGCCGCGCTGGCGCCGCCGCCGCCGCGCGGCGCCTCTCCGGCAAGGGCTTCGTCATCTACGCGGCGGCCAAGACCGCCGCCTACGCCGAGGCCGACCAGGTCCTCCTCGCCCCTCTCCCCGGCCTCAGCGAGACGGACCTGGCCGCGCTCTTCTCGCGCTACGGCCTGACCATCCTGGAAAAGCGCCAGGACGGCTTGTGGCGCGCGGGCGCGGCAAAAGGCCGCTCGGCCAAGGCCCTGGCGGCCCTGGCCCAGGACGGGGCCGTCCTCTACGCGCGCGCCCTCAAGATCGACATCCCGGAGTCCCGCCACGCCGTCGTCGAGCTGGCCTCCGTCGGCGCGGACGCCCTGCCCGCCCTGCTGCGCCGCCAGGGCCTCACCGTGCTCGACGAGCTGGGCGGCCGGGTCTACCTGGTCGGCGGGACGCTGGAGTCCGCGGCCCTGGCCGCGGCGCTCAAGGCCGACGCCGCCGTCGCTTCGGCGGTGGCCGTCGGTTCCCTGCCCGACGCCGCGGTGGACGCGGCCGCGAACGGGACGGCCTCCTACAAGGGCCGCCCCTGGTCCTCGACCGAATACAACCTGAACTGGGCGATGGGCTACGACTCGCTCCGGCGCCGCGGGGCCACGCAGGCCCAGCTCAAGCGCTACGAGGAGCTCACCGCGGCGGCCCCGATGCGGGGCGGCGGCTTCAATCCCTGGTCGGGCGACTGAGCCGCTCGAATTCGGCGAACGGGTCGCGGACCTCGACCCGATAGACTTCCGCGTCCCCCGCGCCGACATAGAGGACAGCCGTCCCGTCCCCGCCCCGGACCAGCCCTCCGCTGAAGAGGACGTCCTCCAGGTCCGGACGCTTGGACGCCCCGGGAGGGAGCTGGGCGCGCTCCAAGAGTATCTTCGGGGACGTCCTCCGTCCCGTGGCCGGGTCTACCACGAAGGCCATCGGATAGTAGCCGCGGTTCCCCTGCGCGTCGTACCTGGCGACGTGTCCCAAGACCCCGACGAGCCCGTTGCGCAGGAGATGCAGCTCGTTGGCCCCGCCCCATTCGTCTTCGCCGAACATGCCGTCGAACACCGCCGCGCGCGCGATCGAATCCGGCCCCAGGGCCGAGAGCCCGTCGAGCACGGCCATGGCAATCTTCCCCCGCCCGCCGACGGCGCCCTGCGGCCGGGTCAGGACCAGCAGCCTGCCGTCCGGCAGAGGCGCCAGGCGGATGTCCTTCATCCCGTCGGGGCCCTTGGCGAAGGGCTTCAGGTCCGACAGGGATCGGCCGCGATAAAAGACCGTCCGATAGCCCAGGCCGCCCTCTTCCCTCGGGAAGGTCTCCACGCCGCCGAGGACCAGCTCGCCGCCCACTTTGCTCACGAAGGGGTCCTGGAGCTTCAGCACCGGCGCGCCCGGCAGGGGGCGCCAATGCCCGCGGCTTTCCTCGAAGAAGACGACCTCGGAGGCCTCGCTGTCGCGCGGCTCGACCCGGGCCGCCAGCACCGTCAGCGTCCTCCCTCGGAACTCCGTCTCGAAGGGCGCCGTGGGGTTATAGACGTCCCGGCCCCCGATCCCGGTGAAACGGAGCTTCTGCCCGACGGCGGAGGCCTCGGCCGCCCTCAGCCGCTCGCGATGCTCCGCCAGGGCGCCGACGACGGTCCCGCCGCCGAGCGAGCGCGCGTCGAAAAAGGAGTCGTTGAGGCGCGCGTCCCCGCGCGCCAGCCGGCCCAGGTCCAGGAGCATGGCGCGGGCCCGGGGGGACTTCGCCGACGGGAGCGATTCGCCGTCCTCGCTCCGGGCGCCCTCGGGGGCCGCAGCGACGGCGCGCTGCGACGGTCCCGGCAGCGCCGGCGCCGGCATCGGCGCCGCGGCGGCGCGCAAGGATGCCTGCGCCGTCGGCAAGGAAAGCGGCGCCGCGACGCTCAGGGCCGGGGGGTGCAGCGCGGGGATGGGCGTGGCGGGCAGCCCCAGGCCGCCCAAGCCCAAAGGCGCCAGCGATACCGCCCAGGTCTTGAGAGCCATCATCGACCCTGATTGTAGCCCCCGGGGCCGGACAGGAAGGAGAGCCCATCAGCGCGGGCGGCCGCGCATTGGGCCTAGCCCGGGCTAGGCCCTACGCCGGTCCGGCGGCGGGTCAGTCGGCGGTCTTCTTCGAGAAGAGCCGCTTGATGTTCAACATCGGCTTGAGCTTGGAGACGCGCTTCATCGCGTCCTCCTCCCCCCAGCGGTAGACCAAGGTCGTCTGGGCGAAGAAGCCCACGCTGTTGCCGCCGACCACCTCCGGCCCGTCGAAGAGCAGACGCTGGCGCACCACCGAGTCCCAGAACAAGCCGTCGACCAGCTTGATGCCCACCCCGAAGGACAGGCCCACGCCGTCGGCCGTCCCGTTGGGGTCGGTGATGGCCGTGTCGGTCTCGCTGATGGTCAGGGCCGTGGTGCTGTCGCCGTCGTGCAGGCGGGTGCGGGCCTCCGAGAAGATGTTCTTCTGGATGCCGGCGCGGACCGCCAAGATGTCCCAGGGCTGGGTCTCGATGGCGACGCGCACCGGGAACAGGAGGCTCGACGAGCGCGCCATGTCGGCGTGGTTGTTCCCCGAGGCCAGGGCGTCCTCCAGATGGTAGGTCGCCTTCGTGTAGGAATACTGCCCCCCGATGGAGGAGAGCAGCAAAGTGCGGTGCTTGTCGAAGGGCCGCACCCAGGTGAAGTCCGCGGCGCCGAACTTGCGCACATTGGCCATGTAGGCCCTGCGGTTGAAGTCCAGGGCCCCGCCCGGGGTGTTGTCCTCACGCAGCGACGCGACGAGGGTGGCATCCTGGATCATCCCCCGCAACGTGAGCGACCAGAGCGACTCGCTCTCGTTGCGGTGGCCGAACTGGAAGAGCCCGCCGGTGGCCACCATCGGCTCGGAGTGGATGTAGCTGTCCGAGAAGGCCCCGCCCGGCCTGCTCTCCGCCGAGTCCATGTCGAAGTCGGGCAAGGACGCGTCGAGGACCATGTGCATCCAGGTGTTGCGCCAGCCGTTCCAGCGCCAGCCCAGGCGGGTGTTGAACTCCTGAGAGAGCCGCTCGACCTCCAGGGTGCCCGGGGTGGCCCCGGCCGTGTTGTGGTAGTACTGCCGGCGCGTCTCGCCGCCGGCGTTGCGCGCGTAGTTGAAGTGCATCCCCCAGTCCATCCGCCCCCAGGCCCAGGCGAAGATCATGTCGGCGTAGTTCTGCGGGAGGGCGATGTTGCGCGCCACCGTCGCGGGAGCCCCGGTGATGGCGAGCGCACTGCCCCCGGTCGAGCCGAAGGGCCCGGTGGTCCTGAACTGGGCCGCGGTGTTGATGGCCGCGTCGAGGCCGGTGGTGCCGATGACGCTGTTGGCCGAGATGAGGCCGCCGGGCATCGGCGTGGTCAGCGGGGTGCCCGTGGCGCTGAAGTCGTTGGTGGTGTAGGGCCGGCGGATGTAGAGGGCGAAGACGGCGGAGTCGCCCAGGCTCTTGTGGAAGCCCCCCCACTGCGAGCCGGCCGTCAGGACCCCGCCGTCGGCGGCCTGGGTGCCCATCTCGAAGAGCCCGAAGTCGGGCGCCGAGCGCAAGAGCGCCGGGTTCGTCCAGTGGTTGACCTCGTCGTCGAGCTGCCAGTTGTCGAGGCCCAGGCTCAAGAGACGCGTGGTCGAGGCCGCCGCGGGCTGGACGGAGACGGCGACGACGGCAAGAAGGGCGAGAATCTTCCTCATAGGTCCTCCGGGGACGGCCCATCGTAACAACCCCCCCACGGTCCCCGCAAGAGGCTTCATCTTGTACACGCCCTTTACGCTTGCTATACATCGGCATGCCCGCCGCTTTCCTGAAGGAACACAAGGCGGAATGCCTCGTCTTCGCGGCCGCAGCCGCCGTCTTCGCGCCCTCCTGCTTCTTCGGCTACGTGCAGGACGACTTCAACCTGCTGGTCGACAACCCGTTCCTGCGCGACGGACGGCACCTGGGCCGGCTGCTGCTCTCGGGCTACTGGCAGCCCTGGGCGGGGGCCTCCGCCACCGTCTCCATCTACCGCCCCGTGGTCTCGCTGAGCTTCTTCCTCCAGGCGCAGACGCTCGACGAGCCCTGGGCCTTCCACGCGGCCAACGTCCTGCTGCACGCCGGGGCCTCGGCCCTGCTGGCCTCCACCCTGAAGCGCTGGCTGGCCCCGGGGGCCGCGCTGCTGGCGGCGCTGCTCTTCGCCGTCCACCCGGTCCACGCCGAGGCGGTGGCGCGCGTGACGAGCCGGCCCTACCTCCTGTGCGCGCTCTTCCTGCTCCCGGCCTGGCGCCGGCTCGAAGACGGCCGCCCGCGCGCCGCCTGCCTCTGGTACGCCCTGGCGCTGGGGTCGTTGGAGAGCGCCGCGCTCTTCCCGGCGGCCTATGCGCTCTTCGTCCACTGGCGGCGCGGGCCGCGCGCCCTGCGTGCCGAAGCCCGGACCCACGCCGCCCTGTGGGGCGTCCTCGCCGCCTACTTCGCCCTGCGCGCCGTCCTGCTCCCGGGCGCCCTCATCGCGGGGGGCACGCCTTACTTCGGCGCGACCGGGGCCTGGGTGAAGCTCCTGACCCTGGCGCGCTTCTGGTCGTCGTGCTATCTCAGGCCGCTCGTCACGGGGACAGGGGTCGTGCTCGACGCCATGCGCCCCTTCTTCCCCGACGCCTCGCCCACGGACCCCGTCGCGATGCTCCTCTTGGCCGGCTGGGCGGCCTTCTTCGCGGCGGCGGCGCGCGCGGCCTGGCGGCGCGAGGCCTGGGGCTTCTGGACCCTCTGGGCCGGGCTCTTCATCCTGCCCAACTCCCACCTCCTGTTCCGCTATGACACCCTGGGCGCGGCGCGCTTCCTCTACCTGCCCTCGATGGGGCTCTTCGCCCTCGCCGCGTCGGCGGCCCTGCGCCCCGGGAAGGCGCCCGCCCTGGCGGCCGCGACCGCGCTGCTGTGGTTCGCGGGACGGACCCTGGCCTCCGAAGGGGCCTACCGCGACTCGCGCACCTACTGGACCGCCGTCCTCGCCCAGAACCCGCGCTCGGGCGCCGCCTACGACAGCATCGGCGTCGTGCAGGCGCAGGAGGGCGACCGCGCCGGCGCCGAGGCCGGCTTCCTGCGCTCCATCGAAGCCGACCCGACCCGGCCGGAGGCCTACTACAACCTGGCGAAGCTGCGGCTGGACGACGGCCGGCTGCGGGAGGCCGACGAACTGCTCGCGAAGGCGAGCCTGGCCAATCCCAAAGACCCCGACACTTTGGTCCTGCGGGCCCTGGCCGCCGAAGGCCTCGGCCGCGCCGCGAACGCCGAGCGCCTGTATGCGCAGGCCCTGGCGGTGAAGCCCTGGGACTCCGTGGCGCGCTTCAACCTGGGGCGCCTGCTCTGGGGCCGCGGCGAGCGCGCGGCCGCGGCGGAGCACTGGCGCGCCTTCCTCGCCGAGCATCCCGAAGACCCCGACGCCGCCCAGGTCCGCGCGCTCCTCGCCGCGCCCTGACGCGTCCGCATGCGCCGGCGAATGCGGGGACCCGGCCCTTGACAAGTGTACATATGTACACTATACTGCAAGGCGACGGCCCGCGTGGGCCCCGCAGGAGAGCCCCATGGGCCGCACCCTCCCCACCATCATCCGCGCGCTCGACATGGAGCGCGAGGACTGGAACAGCTTCCGGCGCGCGCTCCGGCGCGAGGACCAGGAGGCCTTCGACGCGCTCTGGCGCCTGGCCCGCCGCCACGCCGCGCCGGCCGCGATGGCCTCGCGCGCGGTGGTGCTCGAGACCGTGCTGATGGCGATGCTGGTGGGCGTGATGCGCGCCGTGCTGGAGCTCGAGCGCGGGACGGGCGCGCCGGCCGAGGAGCCCCGTGGCCCGCAAGAACCTCCGCGCCTGGCTCTTTGACTCCTCGGCGGGCGACGCGGGCGTGCGCGTCTGGCTCATCGGGGGGGACGGCCGCGCCTCCTCCTGCCTCGACCCCTGGCGCCCCGTCATCCGCTGCGCCCGGCGCGGGGAGGCCGGGGAGCAGGCCCGGGCCCTGCTGCGCGCGCGCCTGGGGGCCGCTCCCGCCGAGGCCTCCGGCGTGGAGCTCTTCTCGGGCGAGCTGACCCCGGTCTGGGAAGCGCGCGCCTCGCCGGCACGCCAGCGCCGCCTGACGGGCGAGCTCAAGGACCTGGGCGCCGAGCTCTACGACGCCGACATCAACCCTCTGCAGGCCTGGCACTACGAGCGCGGGCACTTCCCGCTGGCCTTCGGGGAGTTCGCGCTGGAGGACGGCGTGCTGCGCGGCTGCGAGCTCCAGGACGACCGCTGGGCGGTAGACTACCCGCTGCCCCCGCTGCGCGTGATAGGCCTGCGCCTCTCCGGCTCGGAGACGGCCGGGCGCGTCGACCCCAACCACGCCCCGCGCGGCAGCCTGCTCATAGAATCGGACGGCCGCGTCGCCGAGCTCGAAGGACCCCTCCAGCTCCAGCTCGAGACGCTGGCGGAGCATCTGAAGGCCGCGGACCCCGACGTCCTCGAGACCGACTGGGGCGACTCCTGGCTACTGCCCGCTTTGGCCGAGGCCTCGGAGCGCCTCAAGGTCCCCCTGCCCTTCTCGCGCGACGGAGGGCACCGCCTCAAGGCGCAGGGCGGGCGCAGCTTCTACACCTACGGACGCGCGGTCTACCAGAACGGCTCGGTGTACCTGCGCGGCCGCTGGCACCTGGACCGGCGCAACAGCTTCATGCTGCGCGAGTGCGGCGCCGACGGCCTCTTCGAGGTGGCGCGCCTGGCCGCCCTGCCCGTGCAGCGCGCCGCGCGCTCCACCATCGGCACGGCGCTCTCTTCCATGCAGATGCTGGAGGCCGTGCGCTCGGGCATCCTCGTCCCCTCGGCCAAGGCCCAGACCGAGGACTTCCGCCCCGCCGACGAGTTCCTCGTCGCGGACAAAGGGGGCCTGGTCTATGTGCCCGAGCCCGGTTGGCACGGGGAGTCGGCCGAGTTCGACTTCGCCTCGATGTACCCGACCCTGATGGTGGACAAGAACATCTCCCCGGAGACGGTGAACTGCCCCTGCTGCTCGGACAACAGGGTCCCCGACCTCGGCCACTGGCTGTGCCGCCGCCGGCCGGGCCTGGTGCCGCGCGTGCTCTCCCCCCTCCTCAAGAAGCGCGCGGCCTATAAGGCGCTCTCGAAGACTGACCACCCGGACCGCGCCTCCTACAAGGCCCGGGCCTCGGCCCACAAGTGGATATTGGTCTGCTGCTTCGGCTACCTCGGCTACTCCAACGCCCGCTTCGGCAAGATCGAGGCCCACGAATGCGTGACGGCCTGGGGGCGCGAGGTCCTCTTGCGGGCCAAGGAGGCCGTGGAGCGCCGGGGGTTCCGCATGCTCCACGCCCTGGTCGACTCGGTCTGGGTGGAAGGGCGCCCCGGGGCGGACTACGAGGCCCTGCGCCGCGCCATCGAGGATGAGGCCGGCTGCCCCGTGGCCCTCGAAGGCGTGACCAAGTGGCTGCGCTTCTGCCCCTCCAAGGAGGACAGCCTCGTCGGCGTGCCGGCGCGCTACTTCTGTGCCTTTCAAGGCGGCGAACTCAAGGCGCGCGGCCTGGCCTACCGCCGGCGCGACACGCCGCTCCTTTTAAAGAGGATGCAGGAGGAGATGCTGGCGCTCCTGGAGCAGGCCCCCGACCTCTCCTCCGCCAAGGCCCTGCTGCCGCGCCTCAAGGCCGTCGCCGAGGGCTATCGCCAGCGCCTCAAGGACGGGAACGCCTCGGCCGAGGAGCTGGCGGTGAGCGTGCACCTCTCGCGGGACCCCGCCAAGTACAAGACCGACACCCACAACGCCATCGCCGCGCGCGCGCTGCTGCGCGCGGGGCTGACCCTGCACCCGGGCGAGACCCTGCGCTACGTCATCAGCTCGGCCAAGGACCCGGTCAAGGACTGGCGGGTGACGCCTCTGGCGCTCCTGGAGGGGCCGCTGGAGTACGACCCGAAGCGCTATGGGGAGCTCCTGGACCGCGCCGAGCGGGAGATCCTCGACGGCCTCGACGCGCCGCCCGAGCAGCTCAGGCTGTTCTAGACGCCGCGGTAGGTCTTCTCGCTACGACGCGCGACGCGCAGGACGAGGACCTGCCGCTCGGAGTCGGAGACCTCGTAGATGACGCGATACTCTCCGACGCGGATTCGGAACACATCGCCCTCCACCTTGAGGCAGCCGGGCGGCCTGGGCCGTCCCGCCAGCGCCTTGAGCCCGGCATGGACCCTTTCGTAGGCGTCCTTGGGCAGCGCGTCGAGCTGGGCCGAGACGGGGCGCGCCAGGAGGACCCTGTACACGCCTCAGCGCTTCTTGCGGCGCCGGTGGTACTGCTCGAGGGGGACGGCCGAGGCGGGGTCGGCGCGGTACTCGGCGAGCGCCTCGCGCACGGCCGACATGTCCGTGCGCTCGACCAGGGCCGCCGCGGCCTCGCGGATGAGCTCGGCCATCGAAGTCTCCCTCTCGACGGCGAGGTGTTTGAGCTTCTTGCTCAGGTCGTCGGGCAGATAGACCATCGTGCGCTTCATGGGCATACTATGGCATATATATGCTTTTTTGTCAATATACCTCATTGCTCCACCCTGATGGGCGCAATGCTACGATGTGCCCCATGAAATCCTTCCTTATCCTCCTGCTCGCCGTCCCCGCCGCCGCGCAGTCCGACCTCTGGCTCGAGGAGGTGGAGGGCAAGGAGGCCCTGGCCTGGGTGGGGGAGCGCAACGCGGAGTCGACCGCGGAGTTCGCGCGCGACCCGCGCGCGAAGGACGTCGAAGCCGAGCTCCGGGCCATCTTCACCGCCAAGGACCGCATCCCCACCCCCTCCTGGCAGGCGGGGCGCGTCGTGAACTTCTGGCAGGACGAGGCGAACGTGAAGGGGCTCTGGCGGCGCGCGACGCTCGCGGAATACGCGAAGGAGCGGCCCGCCTGGGAGGTCCTGCTAGACGTCGACCGCCTCTCGGCGCAGGAGAAGGAGAGCTGGGTCTACAAGGGGGCCGACTGCCTGGCCCCGCAGGAGCGGCGCTGCCTGCTCTCGCTCTCGCGCGGCGGCAAGGACGCCGTCGAAATCCGCGAGTTCGACGCCGAAGAGAAGCGTTTCCTACCGGACGGCTTCCGCCTCCCCGAGGCCAAGTCCGACCTGGCCTGGGTCGACGCGGACACGGTGCTGGTCGGGACCGACTTCGGGCCCGGCTCCATGACCGATTCGGGCTATCCGCGCGTGGCGAAGCTGTGGCGGCGCGGCACGCCCCTGGCCGAGGCCAAGACCGTGTTCGAGGGGAAGGCCGCGGACACCGGGGTGTGGGGCTGGGCCGTCGTCCGGCCGGACGCCCGGGCCGCCTTCATCACCCGCTCCATCACCCGCTACGAGAGCGAGCACTACTGGCTGCGGCCCGGCGGCGGGCTCACGCGCCTGCCGCTGCCCGCCGACGCGCGCCTGCAAGGCCTCTTCGCCGGACGCCTGCTGGCCCTGCTGCGCTCGGAGTGGAAGACCGCCGCCGGGAGCTTCCCCGCCGGGGCCCTGGTGGCCCTGCCGTTCTCGGACGCCTCGGGGCCGGGCCCGGAGTCGGCGCTCGAGCTCGTCGCCGCCCCGGCCGAGCGGCGCTCCATCGAGGCCGTCTCCATCGCCTCGAGCACCCTATACCTGTCCTGGCTCGACAACGTGAAAGGCCGCCTGGAGCGCCTGCGCCCGGGCGCGGCGGGCTGGACCAGCGAGGCCGTGGCCCTGCCGGACAACGGCTCGGCCTACGTGGTCGCGGCCGACGCCTTCGACGACCGGGTCTTCGTCTCCTACGAGGGCTTCCTGACCCCGCCCACCCTCTACCTCATCGACGGCGGGGCCCCGCGGCCCCTCAAGAGCCTGCCGGCGCGCTTCGACGCCTCGGGCCTGGCGGTGGAGCAGGCCGAGGCCGTCAGCGCCGACGGAACGAAGGTGCCCTACTTCCTGCTGCGCCCGAAGTCGGCCAAGGCCGACGGCAGCCTGCCCGTCATCCTCTACGGCTACGGCGGCTTCGAATCCTCGGAGACCCCGGAATACCGGGCTCCGGCGGGCAAGGCCTGGCTGGCGCGCGGCGGCGGCTACGCCGTCGCCAACATCCGCGGCGGCGGAGAGTTCGGGCCCGCCTGGCACAAGGCCGCCCTCAAGGAGAACCGCCAGCGCGCCTACGACGACTTCATCGCCGTGGGCACGGACCTCGTGCGGCGCAAGATCACCTCTCCCCGGCGCCTGGGCATCTACGGCGGCAGCAACGGCGGCCTGCTCGTCGGGGCGGTGGCGGTGCAGCGCCCGGACCTCTTCACGGGGGTGGCCTGCGCGGTGCCGCTCCTGGACATGCTGCGCTACCACAAGCTCCTGGCGGGCGCCAGCTGGATGGGGGAGTACGGCGACCCCGAGGACCCCGCCATGGCCGCGGCCATCGCGCGCTATTCGCCCTACCAGAACGTGAAGGCCGGCGCGAAGTACCCGCGCATCTACTTCTACACCTCGACCAAGGACGACCGGGTCCATCCCGGCCATGCCCGGCGCATGGTCCACAAGATGACGGAGCTGGGGCACCGGGTGCTGTACTACGAGAACACCGAGGGCGGGCACTCGGCGGCGGCCGACCTCGAGCAGCGGATCCGGCTATGGACCTACCACTACCTCTACTTCCTCAACGCCTTGTTCTGAGCAAATGAAGAGGGCGCGGGGTCTCCCCCGCGCCCTCTTTGGAAGCGCTCCGGGCCGGTCAGCCGGCCTTGGTCGCGTTGCTGAGGACCTCGACGGCCTTCTCGAGCACCGGGTCGGCCACCTTCTTCGGGGACGGGCGGCCGATGAGCTCGTAGGCGGTCTGCTGGGCGATGTCGCGC
The DNA here is from genome assembly GCA_016218495.1 of Elusimicrobiota bacterium. Taxonomy (GTDB): domain Bacteria; phylum Elusimicrobiota; class Elusimicrobia; order UBA1565; family UBA1565; genus SCTT01. The sequence continues at coordinate 11,236 of JACRDU010000077.1, read as the reverse complement.
GCCTGGTCCTCGGAGACGGCCACCTCGACGTCGGGCATCACGCCGCCCGTGCCGTCGACCTTCTCGCCGGTGGCCGGGTCGTGCTGCGCGTCGATGTTGCCGCCGTTGGGACGGTGCCAGCGCGACTGGGTGATCTTGAGGCCCCCCTCGTCGGCGCCGGGCAGGATGGCCTGCTGCGTGCCCTTGCCGTAGGAGCGCGAGCCGATGACGGCGTAGCCCTTGCGCTGGTCCTGCATCGTCGCCGCGAGTATCTCGCTGGCCGACGCGGAGCCCTCGTCGGTGAGGACGGCCACGGGCATGTCGGCGAACTCGCCGTTGCCGTCGGCGATGTTCTTGTAGACGACCTTTCCCTGCTTGCGGAAGGAGACGATCTCCTGGCCGTCCTTGAGGAACTCGGAGGCGATGGAGGCCACCGAGTCCACCAGGCCGCCGGGGTTGCCGCGCACGTCCATGATGACGGACTTGGCGCCCTGGGCCTTGAGCCGGCGCACATGGGCGAGCACGGTGGCGTCCGAGTCTTCGCCGAACTGGTTCCAGTAGACGTAGCCGACGCCGGGGGCGGCCATCTTCGAGAAGGCGGTGGGCATCTTCACCTGCTTGCGGGTGACCAGGACCGGCCGCTGGGCCTTGCCGCCGCGCTCCACGGTGACCGAGACGGTCGTGCCCTCGTCGCCGCGCAGCTTCTTGGCGATGTCCTCCGGGGTCTGCCCGGCCACCGGCACGCCGTCGATGGCGGTGACGATGTCGCCGGCCTTGATGCCGGCGGCCTCGGCGCCCGAGCCGGGGTAGATGAACTCCAGCTTCAGGCCCTTGGGGTCCTTGGCGATGCTGGCCCCGATGCCGACGAAGGTGCCCTTCATCGAGTCCATGAAGGCCTTGAGCTGCTGTTCGTTGAAGTAGATGGTGTGCGGGTCCTTCAGGGCCTTCACCGCGGTGACGATGCCGTCCTCGACGGCCTTGTCCCAGGACTTGGACTTCCCATAGGACATCTCCATCGCGTCGCCGGTGGCCTTGATGATGCCGTCCCACTTCTGCGCGTCGACGGTGTCGACGAAGTTCACGTCGATCTGGACCAGGCGCACGACGATGGCGGTGACCTGGTCCCGGGTCAGGGTGAGCTTGCCGCCGTGCTGGGAGGCGTCGTACTTGGCCAGGCGGTCGATGAGGGCGGTGACCTGGGCCTCCTTTAGGTTCGGAGGCTTCTGCGGGACCAGGCGGCGCAGATTGGGGTCTTCCCAGGCCGGGCCTTCCTCCACCTTGTACTTGACCGGGGTGAAGGTCGGGGCGCCGCCGTTGGGGCCGTGGGCGCGGGCCCGGATGATGTCCATGGACGGCAGCGAGAGGTCGCGGCCCTTGAGCCCCTCCATCTGAGCGGCGGCCGGAGCGGCCATGAGCGCGGCGCACAGGGCCGCCAGAAGTCTGTTGTCCATTATCCCCTCTCGGTGCGTCATTAGGGGAAGGATAGCCGCGCAGGAGGCGCGGCACATGGGCCGGGGGGGCGCAGAATGGTAGGCCTTTAGTCCTACGCGGCCCGGCGCTTCTCGGACTCCTTGATGGCCTTCCAGCGCCGGTGGACCTCGGCGGGGGTCAGGCGCTCCTTCTTGCGGGAGAAGACGTGGGGATGGCGGCGGACGAGCTTGTCTTTGAGGACCCCCATGACCCCGCCGATGTCGAAGCGCCCCCCCTCGGCGGCGATCTCGGCATGGAAGAGTATCTGGAGCAGAAGGTCGCCCAGCTCTTCCTTGAGGTTCTCGTGGTCGCCGCGGCGCACCGCCCGCTCCACCTCCTTCGACTCCTCCCGGAGGTACTTCAGGAGGGAGCGGTGGGTCTGGGCCGCGTCCCAGGGGCAGCCCCCCGGGGCGCGCAGGCGGTGCATCAGGCGCACGAGCTGGGGGAAGGAGGCCCGGCGCGGCTTCATCGCACCAGGCGCAGGGCCACCCGGCCCTCGTTGGGGTCGGCGCCCTCGATCTTGACCCGGACGCGGGCCCCCAGGGCCGCGCGCAGGCCGCGGACCAGGCCCGAGCCGCCGGTGCCGGTCAGCTCGACGAAGGCCCCGTAGGACTCGACCCGCGTCACCACGGCGTCGAGGACCTGGCCCACGCGGCGGGCGAAGACCTCGGCGCGCAGGGCGTTGACGGCGGAGCGTTCGGCCTCGGCGGCCAGGCGCTCGCGCTCGGAGCAGTGCGGGCCCGCCTGGCCCAGCCAGCCCAGGGCCGGAGGCGCGCCGGCCGGGCGCCCCAGCACATGGCGCAGGGCGCGATGGACGACCAGGTCGGGGTAGCGCCGGATGGGAGAGGTGAAATGGCAGTAGGCCTGCGAGGCCAGGCCGTAGTGCGGGCCGGGCTGGGCGGTGTACTGCGCCTGCTTGAGGCTGCGCACGCAGAGCACCGTCAGGGTGTCCCCAGCCGGGTGCTCGTGGGCCAGGCGCAGCACGGCCTGCAGGCCGCGCGCGTCGCGCGGGGCCGCCCGCACGCCCAGCTTGGCGAGCTCGCGCGAGAGCATGGCCAGCTTGGCGGGGTCCGGCGGGGGATGGATGCGGTGCAGCGCCGGACGGTTCGCGGCGATGAGGCGCCGGGCGACCGCCTCGTTGGCGAGGATCATGAACTCCTCGATGAGGCGGTGGCTGTCGAGCCGGTCGCGCCGCACGAGGTCGGTGGGCACGCCGCGCGCGTCGGTCAGGACGCGGAACTCCGGCATGTCGAAGTCCAGAGCCCCGCGCCGGATGCGCGCCTCGGTCAGGGCCTTCTGGAAGCGCCCCATGGCCAGCACGGAGTCGCGCAGGGGCCCGGTGACGCCCTCGGCGTGCCCGCCGCGCAGCACCTCGGAGACCTCCTCGTAGGTGAAGCGGCGCGCCGAGCGGATGACGGTCTCGGCCTCCTCGGTCTTGAAGACGTGCCCGTCCTCGGAGAGCTCGATGAAGGTCGACAGCGTCAGGCGCTCCAAGCCGGGCATCAGGCTGCAGAGGTTGTCCGAGAGGGCGGGGGGCAGCATCGGCACCACGCGGTCGGGCAGGTAGACGCTGGTGGCGCGGCGGTAGGCCTCGCGGTCGAGCTCGGTGCCGGGCCGTACGTACCAGGACACGTCGGCGATGTGCACGCCCAGGCGCCAGCGGCCCGAGGGCAGGCGCTCGAGGGAGACGGCGTCGTCGAAGTCCTTGGCGTCGGCGCCGTCGATGGTGAAGACCGGGATGTGGAAGAGGGTCTTGCGCCCCTTGAGGGCGTCCGGCGGGACGGCCTTGCCGAAGCGCTCGGCCTCGGCCGACGCCTCTGCGGGGAAGGCCTCGGGCAGCTCGCGCTCGCGCAGCGCCGCGGTGACGCGCACGCGCGGAGCCTCCGGCGCGCCGAGCACCTCCTCGACCACGCCGCGGCCCTCCGCGTTCAGGGCGGGCCACTGGGTGACGCGGGCCACGGCCACGGCGCCGTCGACGGGGCGGCAGCCCTTGGCGAAGCGTTCGACGACCAACGGCTCGCCCTCGCGCGGGGTCAGGAGCCAGCGTCCCCCCGCCTGGCGCAGCGGGCCGACCAAGGTGGAGCGCGCGCGCTGGATGACCTCGAGGATCTCCCCCTCGCGCCGGGCCCCGCCGGGATAGACCCTCACGCGCACGCGGTCGCCGTCGGCGCCCAGGCGCAGGCTGGGGCCCTTCACATAGACGTCGCCGTCGCCCACCGGCTCGCAGACCACGAAGCCGAAGGTGCCGTGGTGCTCCAGGCGGCCTTCGACCCCGGGCCCGGACGGGCGCGGCGCGGGGCGTTGGGGCCGGCCGGGCCTGGGCTGCGGCGGGCGGCTGGGCTGGTTCCGGCGGGTTCGGCGAGCGGAGCGGTTTCGCATCATGGGGAAACTACCATTTCTAGAAACGGGAGAAGGCCCCCCTCAACGGATCGGCACAATATGATGCAATTTGATTTTTGCGGATGACCTCATGAAACGACGTTTCATCGGGCATTCCCCCAAAAAAGATTGCAGCACGATGCTCCGTACCCGGTCGGCGCGACCGTTGGAGCGTCGACCCCGAGCGGCCCCCCGGGGGGGTCGCTCGATCCGTCGGGGGACTGCGTCGTTTCCCATTTCTGCTAATATCGCGCTGGCCGTCCCAAGGAGAACCATGACCCTCATCACCCTCGCCCTGGCCGCCGCCGCCTTCGCCGCCGAACCGACGCCCACCCCGCCGCTCGAGCGCTCCCAGGTGCTCTACGCCCTAGGCGCCCAGCTGGCCCAGGACTACATGCTCAAGGCCGCCGACGTGAAGGCCGTCTCGGACGGGCTGGCCGACGCCGCCGCCGAAAAGCCCCTGAAGACCGACCCCAAGGACCTGCGCGTGCCGCTCCTGAGCCTCAGGCGCGAGGCCGACGAGGCCCGCCGCCTCAAGCAGCTCGAGGCCTACGCCAAGGAGCCCGGCGCCAAGGTGCTGCCCTCCGGACTCATCTTCACGGAGGTCAAGGCCGGCGGCCAGCGCCGCCCGAAGGAGACGGACACGGTCAACGCCCATTACCACGGGACCTTCCCCGACGGCCGGGTCTTCGACAGCTCGGTCCAGCGCGGCCAGCCGATGGACTTCCCCCTCAACGGCGTCATCCCCTGCTGGACCGAGGCGCTGCAGCTGATGGGCATCGGCGGCAAGGCCAAGGTCATCTGCCCGTACCCCATCGCCTACGGCGAGCGCGGCCGCCCGCCCGTCATCCCCGAGCGCGCCACTTTGCTCTTCGACGTCGAGCTCCTCGACATCAAGTAAATCAAGTGCGCAGGGGAGCGCTCTTCTCGCGCCAGGCCCAGTAGAGCAGGCCGGCGGTGAGGACGAGACCGGAGCACAGGCCCAGCCAGAGGCCGCGCGCGCCCCAGCCCAGGCGCAGGCACAGGAAGGCGCCCACGGGGATGCCCAGCAGCCAGTGCCCGGCGATGTTGGCCCAGAGCTGCAGGCGCGTCTCGCCCAGCCCGCGCAGCGCCCCGGTGAGGACGACCTGCGCCCCGTCGAAGACCTGGAAGACGGCGGCGATGAGGATGAGCGGCGCGGCCACGGCCAGCACGGCCGGGTCGTGGGTGTAGAGCCGCACCAGGGCGGACGGGACGGCCCAGAAGACCAGGGCCATCGCGCCCATGAAGGCCACGCCCAGGAACACCGCCGAGTCGCCGGCGCGGGCGGCGCCGGGCCGGTCCCCCCTGCCGATCCCCTGGCCCACGCGGACCGCCGCCGCCATCGAGATGCCCAGCGGCACCATGAAGGTGACGCTGGCCAGGTTGAGGGCGATCTGGTGCCCGGAGGTGGGCACCGGGCCCAGGCGGCCGATCAGCACGGTGGTCAGCCCGAACGCGCACACCTCGGCCAGGGTCTGCAGGCCGGCGGGGACGCCGAGGGCCAGCAGCTCGCCGAACACGCTGGGGTGCCAGCCGTGGTAGCGCCATTGTGACGCGCGCACGCGCCGGGCCGCGGCCCAGCCCACCACGGCGAGCATGAACGACGTCGAGGTCAGGCTGGCCAGGGCGCTGCCCCGCACGCCCAGGGCCGGGAAGCCCAGGTTCCCGAAGATGAGCAGCCAGTTGAGGAAGGCGTTGAGGACGTTGCCCAGCCCGATGGCCCACATCAAGGGAGCGGTCTCGTCCATCGACTGCAGGTACTGCCGGCAAGCCACGAAGAGCAGGCCCGGGAACATCATGAAGCGCAGCACGCCCAGGAAATCCAGCGCCGTCCGCGCCACCGGGGCGTCGACCCCGGCCAGACGGTAGAACGGCCCCGCCGCGAAGGTGCCGACGAAGAGGACGGCCCCCACGCCGGCGGCGAGTACCAGGGCGTGCATGAAGACCCCGGCGCAGACGGCGGGCTTGCCCGCCCCCCAAGCGCGGGACGCCATCGGGTCGATGCCCAGCATCGCCCCCAGCCCGGCGATGAACATCCCGAAGTACACCGCGTTGCCCACGCCCACGCCGGCCAGCGCCAGCGGGCCGAGGCGGCCGAGGAACATCATGTCGACGACGCCGTAGAGCATGAGCCCCAGCTGCAGGCCCGCGATGGGAACGGCCAACGACAGCATGGCCCGGGCTTCCGGCCAGGTGGGGGGTTTCAAGCGTCCGATTTTACTAAGTTACCCCGGTGACGGCTCCCTTGCTGGCCCTGCTGGCCGTCTCGGCCCTCGCCGCCGTCCGCGGCCCCTACCTCGTCGACGCGTCCTCGGTCTCGGCGCGCGCCTGCTGGCGCGACGCCGGCGGGCAGGACGCCTGCTCGGATTGGGACGACCTGGCCGCCGGGGCGGACTTCCAATACAGCATCCCGGGGCGGGAGGGCTCCTGGACGGCGCGCACCCTGCCGCCCGCCGGCAAGCCCCTGCGCTTCGCCGTCTTCGGCGACGCGGGGTCGGGCTCGAAAGGCCAGATGGAGACGGCGAAGGTGCTGGCCTCCTGGCTGCCCGACCTCTTGCTCATCGCGGGCGACGTGGTCTACCCCAGCGGCAAGGACGCCCGCTACGACGCGCGCTTCTTCGCGCCCTACGGCGGCCTGCTCTCCCGGCGCCCCGTCTTCCCGGCCCCGGGCAACCACGACTACGGGAACACCACGGACCGGGAGAAGGGCCGGCACCGCCTCGACGAGGGGTACGCCCGCGTCTTCCGCCGGCCGCCCTATTACTCCTTCGAGGCCGGCGACGCGCACTTCGCCGTCCTCGACACCAACGACCCGGGTGCTGCGCAGCGCGATTGGCTCGAGGCGGACCTGGCCGCAGCGAAGTCCCCCTGGAAGTTCGTCCTCATGCATGTTCCCCTCTACTCGACCGGGCCGCGCGGCGGCTCCGATTCCATGCGGCGTACGTTCGGGCCGCTGTTCGACCGGCACCGGGTCGACGCCGTCTTCCAAGGGCACGACCACCACTACGAGCGCACCCGCCCCGTCGGGCCGGCCGTCTATTTCGTCGTCGGCACGGGCGGGGCCCGCCTGCGCCCCGTGAAGTCCTCCGCCCCCTGGTCGGCCAAGACCGTCGTCGAGCACGGCTTCCTCGCCGTCACCCTGGAGGGCCGCGAGGCCGTCTTCGAGTTCTACGACGCCTCCGGGGCCTTGCGCGATTCCAGCCGTCTGCGCAAGTAGGCATTTCCTATAATCCGGGGGATGGAAGAAGACATCCGCCGCCGCTTGACCCAGGTCGCCGTCCTGCTGGGCGCGGTGCTGAGCGTGGGCACCGCCGGCTACATGCTGGTGGAGGGCTGGAGCGCCTTCGACGCCCTCTACATGACGGTCATCACCGTCGGCACCGTCGGCTACGGCGAGACCAACCCCCTCAACACGCCGGGCCGGGTGTTCACCATCTTCCTGATCCTGATGGGCCTGGGCGTCACGGCCTACGCGTTCTCCCAGCTCACCGCCATCCTGGTCGAAGGCGGCTTGTCGAACGTCATGCGGAGGAAGAAGATGGAGCAGCGCATCAAAGCCCTCGAGCAGCATTTCATCATCTCGGGCCTGGGCCACACCGGCCGGGTCATCCTCGAGGAGCTGACCAGCACTAAGCGCCCCGTCGTCATCATCGAGCGCGACGCCGAGAAGGCCGCCGAGCTGGAGCGCGAGGGCCTGCTGGTCGTGCACGGCGACGCCCTGCACGACGAGGTCCTCGAGCGCACCGGCATCAAGCGCGCCCGCGGCATCTTCTGCACGCTGGGCAACGACCAGGACAACATCGTGCTGGCCCTTGCGGCCAAGGAATTCAACCCCGCTGTGCGCGTGGTCAGCGAGCTCCACGAGCCGCGCCACCGCGACCGCCTCGCGCGCTGCGGCGCGGACGCCGTGGTCAGCTCGCCGCACATCGGCGGGCTGCGCCTGGCCTCCGAGATGGTGCGGCCCATCACCGTCAGCTTCCTCGACTCGATGATCCGCGACCGTTCCTACACCTACCGGTTCGAGGAGGTCTCCGTCGCGGCCGGCTCGCGGCTGGTCGGCCGCCCGCTCGGGCGGCTCGAGGTCTGTGGCCGCGCGCCGGCCGTCGTCGCCGTCAAGGAGTCCAAGAGCGGCCGCTATTCCATCAATCCGCCGGAAGAGCAGGCGCTGGAGGCCGGGGACGTCCTGGTCGTCCTCGGGTCCACCGAGGAGATCGCCCGCCTCAAAGCCGCCGTCTAGGACATGGCCGCCAGGCGGATGCCGGTCTGGCTGGCGGCGCCGCTCTGGCTCGTCCTCACCGCGCTGGGCCTGGGCGTCTCGGGCCTGCCGCGCTCCTGGGAGATGTCCCTGGGCGCCCTGCTCGGCCGCCTGGCGCTGCGCGTGGACCGGCGCCGGCGCCTCATCGCCGAGGAGAACATGCGCCACTGCCTGCCCGAGCTCGACGCGGCGGGCCGCGCCCGCCTGCTGCGCGCGAACTTCGAGCACTACGGCCGGCTCATCCTCGAGCTGCTGCACATCTTCTCCCCCGTCCCCGGCCACTGGAAGCGCTGGACCCTGGCCCACAGCGAGATCGCCGGGCGCGAGAACTGGGAGCGCGCCCTGGCGCGCGGCAAGGGGGTGCTCTTCTTCTCCGCCCACACCGCCAATTGGGAGATCGCCTCCGCCGTGGGCGGGACCCGGGGCTTTCCCTCCACCATCGTCACGCGCCGCCTGACCCCGGACTGGCTGATGCGGCGCGTCGAGGCGGCGCGCCTCGAGGTGGGCATCGCCGCCGCCTACCAGCCCCGGACCATGCCCATCGTGCTGCGCGGCCTCAAGAACGGCGAGACGATGGGGTTCATGATCGACCAGTACATCGCCCCGCCGGCGGGCGTGAAGGCGCGCTTCTTCGGCGTCGAGACCGACACCCTCTCCGTGCTCGGGCCGCTGGCCCACCGGACCGGGGCCGCCCTGCTGCCGCTGGTCCTGCACCGCCTGGACGACGGCACGGTCCATCTGGAGGTGGCGCCGGAGATGGAGCGCGGGGACTGGATGGCGGACCACGCGGAATCCACGCAGCGGCTGAGCGCGGTGGCCGAGGCCTGGATCCGCAAGCACCCGGCCCAGTGGCTGTGGGGCCACCGGCGCTTCAAGAACACGGTCTGGCCGGACGGGACGCCGACCTACTCCCGGACCTGAGCTACAGGCCCCGCTCAGCGCGGATGAGGTCGGTGTAGAGCGCCACGGGGTCGACGCCCGAGACTGCGATCTTCCCCGCCCCGGTCCCGAAGCGCGGCCCCGTCGGCGTCTTCCAGCCCCCGCCCGGGTCGCCGGGCGTGCCGCGGACCTCCAGCCTGGCCGCGTAGGAGTAGTCCGTGGAGCGCTGGTCGAAGGCGCCCGGCCCGACGCGCTCCAGGGTCACCCGGTAGACGCCGGCCAGCTCGCCCTGGGGAACCTCGTAGTAGGCCACGCCGTCCTTGGGCACGATGTCGGCGCGGTTGGTCGGGCCCTGCGGGTTGGCCGCGCGCGCATAGCGCAGCACCTGGACCAGGGAGCCGATCGACTTGCGGTGCCTGTAGTACGGGGGGAACTGCCTGAAGCTCGCCGCGTCGGGATAGCGCGCCCGCACGGGGCTCTCCGCGGGCAGGGCGGCGTACACCGACGACCACAGCGACTCCACATGCTGCTCGGCCCAGTCCGCCGTGGCCTCCATCGCCGAGATGATGGACGGGCCGTCGAACTCGAAGAGCGGCCCGGGCACGCCCTCCTCGTCCTTGGCACCCTCCGGGTCGGGCCGGAGCAGCTGGCCGGCCTTGGCCGCGGCGTTGGCCTCGCGGGTGCCCTTGAGGCGGCCCTTCTTCTGGTTGAAGTCCTGGGTCCCGTACTTCTTCCAGGTGGCGATGCCGTTGCCGTTGGCCGGCACGGCGATGGCCCGGTCGTAGACCGACAGCATGAGGGGGATGGGATGGCCCTGGGTGTGGTTGTACTGGAGGCGGCCCTCCTCGTCCTTGTTGAAGTAGGCCTCGACGTCGATGCCCATGGCCTGCATCATCGGCAGCATCTGCTCGCGGAAGTTCTTCGCCCACCAGTGCTCGCGCATCTGGGCGTTCTCGGGGCGGGTCAGGTCCGGCCCGAAGTTGTGGTTGGCGATGAGGCGCTGGAAGGCCAGGATCTCCCGGGGCGTGAAGCCGGCCTGGCGCCCGAGGGTCTGCGCCCAGACCATCGACGCGTACTCGTGCGGCAGGATGTAGTTGTTGATGTAGGAGACCGGGCCCGGCGGGTTGAACAGGGCCAGCGCGGCCTTGAGGTCGGCGGGGTTCTCCTGCTTGCCGGTGTCGGTGGCTATCTGCAGGGCCTTTAGCGCCTTGACGAAGTGCTCGGGCGTCTCGCGCCGGTCCGTCTTGAAGGCCGCGGCCAGCTCGGCCCCGTCTTCGCGCAGGGGGTCGAGCAGCTGCTGTGCGATGTGCTCGACGTTGCCGGCCATGGCGAACGGGGTGGAGCGCCCCGGCACCTCGGTGCCGACGAACTTGAGCCCCAGCTCGATGAAGGCGTCGAGCTTCTGGGGCGCCATCCGGCCGACCACGTCGGCCGCCACGCGCAGCACGGCCGGGTCCGTGCGCCCGATGGCCGCGGCCCGGGCCAGGTCGTCGATGCCGCGCAGCACCGCCGCCTGCTCGGCCGCTAGCGCGGCCTCGCCCTGGGCCGCGCGGACCCCGCGCCACTGGGCGACGCGGTCGCCCAGCCCGGCGAGCCGGTCGGCCTCGGCGGAGGGCAGCTTGAGCGCCCGGGCCGAGCGCCCGAAGACCTCGGCCGCGCCCAGCGGCGCATCGACGGCGGCGACCTCCTGGGCGCGCGACTTGCCCGACCCGTCGAAGGCGGCGCCCACGGCTTCGCGCAGCGAGAGCTTCCCGGCCCCGGGCCCCAGCGCGGCCAGCGAGCTGGACAGGTCGTTGGCGGCCGCCGCCCCGGCGCCCTCGACGTCTACCTGGGCGCCGCCCTGCGCCCCGGCCTCCTGCGGCGCCGCGACGCGGCCCTCCCCGGACCGGCGCGCCCGCTCGCCGTCTACCAGAGGGAGGCTGGAGGCGGCCGCCCGGGCGGCGGCCTCTCGGACGGGGTCGGCCCCGCTGAGCGTTGCGGCCAGGGCGGGATAGCGGGCGCGGGCCACCGCCACGTCGGCCGGGACGGCCGGCGTCACGCCCAGGACGCGCGGGCCGGGCAGGGCCGACGGCAGGGGGGACAGGGTGGGCGCGGCCCCCAGGGAGGCGGCGCCCGGAGCCAGCGGCGCGGCCTGGGCCGGCACGGGCGCCACGCCCGGAGCGGCCCCGCCGGGCGCCACCGTGATGACGCGCAGGACGGCCGCTTCGGCTTGGCCGAAGGGCAGGGCCAGCGCGACGGCGGCGGCCAGCAGCC
>JACRDU010000012.1 GCA_016218495.1 Elusimicrobiota bacterium | reverse complement strand
GCTCCCCGGCCGAGGCGACGCGGTTCTTCCAGGCGTTCACCGTGATGCGGTAGACCCAGGTGCGCGGGTCCGCGTCGTCACGGAAGGCGGACAGGCCCTTGAGCGCGCGCAGCAGCGCGTCCTGGGCGAGGTCCCAGGCGTCCGCGGTGTTCCCGGTCAGGCGCAGCGCGAGCGCGTACACTCCGTCCATCGTCCTCCGGACCAGCTCTTCCGGCGACAGCTTGGACAAGGAGTCGGCCCGCTGGTTCGCGCCCTAGGCGCGGACCTTGCCCCGCGGCGCGGGCTTCCTGGGCTTCGAGGCGGCCGCCTTGGCGCCGTTGGCCGGGGCCTCGAACTGGTCCTCCTCCGTCGAACCCTTCAGCGCCAGGGTGGAGGAGTTCCCGCCGGAGACGACCTGGTTGACATCGTCGAAATAGCCGGTGCCGACGAACTCCTGGTGCCGCGTCGCCTGGTAGCCGTGCGCTTCGCTGGCGAACTCCTCGGCCTGCAGGCGCGCGTAGGCCGTCATGCCCTCGTCGCGGTAGGCGCGGGCCAGCTCGAACATTGCGTGGTTGAGCGAGTGGAAGCCCGCCAGCGTGACGAACTGGAACTTATAGCCCATCGCCCCCAGCTCGCGCTGGAACTTGGCGATGGTGGCGTCGTCGAGCTTGCGCTTCCAGTTGAAGGACGGCGAGCAGTTGTAGGCCAGCAGCTTGCCGGGGTGGACCTTGCGGACCGCCTCGGCGAAGCGCTTGGCTTCCTTGAGGTCGGGGTGCGAGGTCTCGCACCAGAGCATGTCGGCGTAGGGCGCGTAGGAGATGGCGCGGGCGATGGCCGAGTCCAGCCCTCCCTTGATGGGGAAGAACCCCTCCGCGGTGCGCACGCGCGAGGCGATGAAGTCCGTGTCCCGGTCGTCGGAGTCGCTGGTGAGCAGGTTCGCCGACTGCGCGTCGGTGCGGGCGATGATGACGGTCGGGATGCCCAGCACGTCGGAAGCCAGACGGGCCGCCACCAGCTTGGTGATGAACTCATGGGTGGGGACCAGCACCTTGCCGCCCATATGCCCGCACTTCTTGGCGGAGGCGAGCTGGTCCTCGAAATGCACCCCGGCCGCCCCGGCCTGGATCATGGCCTTCATCAGCTCGAAGGTGTTGATGGGGCCGCCGAACCCGGCTTCGGCGTCGGCGACCAGCGGCACGTACCAGCTGAGGACCGTGCGCGCGTTGCGGCTGTGCTCGATCTGGTCGGCGCGCAGCAGGGAGTTGTTGATGCGCTGGAGCAGGTGAGGGACGCTGAGCACCGGGTAGAGGCTCTGGTCGGGATAGGTCTGCAGCGAGTCGTTGGCGTCCGCCGCCACCTGCCAGCCCGAGACGTAGATGGCCTTGAGGCCCGCGGCGACCATCTGCACGGCCTGGTTGCCGGTGACGGCGCCCAGGGCATGGACATGGTGCTCGGTGTTCACGAGGTGCCACAGGCGCTTGGCCCCCAGGAAGCCCAGCGTGTAGTGGCGTCGGATGGAGCCGCGCAGGCGGACCACGTCCTCGGCCTTATAGGGTCGGAGGATGCCCTTCCAGCGCTTCTTGGTGGCCCAATGCCGCTCCAGCTCCCGGCATTCGTAGGCGACGGCGTTCGACTCCTTCTTGTTGGCCATGGCTCCTCCGGTTCAATCCAGGTGCGCGTACGCGGGGATGGTGAGGAAATCGGGCATGCGTTGGGCCGAGAACATCTCGTCGAAGAGGCGCGCGGCCAGCGCCAGGCGCCCCGGGCCGAAGCGCGCCGGGTCGATGGCGGAGAGCTCCTCGGCCAGGACGGCCCGGGCCAAGGCGAGCGAGACGGTCCTCCCGTCGTCGAGCTTGGCGCCGTGCCGGACCCACTGCCAGACCTGGGCCCGGGAGATTTCGGCCGTCGCGGCGTCCTCCATCAGGTTGTAGAGCGGGACGCAGCCGTTGCCCGAGAGCCAGGAGGCCAGGTATTGCACGCCCACGGAGAGGTTGACGCGCAGGCCCTGCTCGGTGACCTTGCCCTGCGGCACCGCGAGCAGGTCCTCGGCCGTGACCTCGAGGCCTGGCAGGCGCCTTTCGAGCTGGTTCGGCGCCGGCATCGCACGGTCGAAGATCGCCGCCGCGACGGGCACGAGCCCGGGGTGCGCCACCCAGGTCCCGTCATGGCCGTCCCCGGCCTCGCGCTCCTTGTCGGCCCGGACCTTGGCCAGGGCGGCCTCGTTGGCGGCGGGGTCGTCCTTGATGGGGATCTGCGCCGCCATCCCGCCCATGGCGTGCGCGCCGCGCCGATGGCAGGTCTCGATGAGGAGCTTCGAGTAGCAATGCAGGAACCGCGTCGTCATGCCGACCACGGCGCGGTCGGGCATCAGGAACCCGGGGTCCGCCGCGAACTTCTTTATGACGGAGAAGATGTAGTCCCACCGGCCGCAGTTCAGGCCCGCGGAGTGCTCGCGCAGCTCCCAGAGGATCTCGTCCATCTCGAACGCCGCGAGGATGGTCTCGATGAGGACGGTCGCCCGGATGCTGCCGCGCGCCAGCCCCGACGACTCCTCGGCGAACTCGAAGACCTCGTTCCAAAGACGCGCCTCGAGGCGGCTCTCGAGCTTCGGAAGGTAGAAGTAGGGGCCCGACCCGCGCGCCAAGAGCTCGCCGGCGTTGTGGAAGAAGTAGAGGCCGAAATCGAAGAGGCTGCCCGAGACCGGCGCCCCGTCGACTAGGAAGTGCTTCTCCTCGAGGTGCCAGCCGCGCGGCCGGCACAGCAGGACGGCGGTCCTCTCCTTGAGGGCGTAGGCCTTGCCCTCGGGGCTCGTGAAGGCGATGGTGCGGCGGACGGCGTCCATCAGGTTGCGCTGCCCCTGCAGGGTGGCGTCCCAGGCCGGGGCGTGGGAGTCCTCGAAGTCCGCCATGAAGACCTTCGCGCCCGAGTTCAGGGCGTTGATGACCATCTTGCGCTCAGGCGGCCCGGTGATTTCGACGCGCCGGTCCAGGAGGTCGGCGGGCGGGGGGGAGACCTTCCAGGCGGAGCGCCTCACCTCGGCGGTCTCGGGCAGGAAGTCCGGCCGCTCCCCGGCGTCGAGGCGCGCCTGGCGCTGGCGCCGCGCCGACAGCAGCTCGCGGCGCCGCGCGCCGAAGCGGCGCTGGAGGGCGGCGACGAAGGCCGCGGCTCCAGGGGACAGGACGGCCTCGCACCCCTTGGGGGGGGGCGAGAGAAGACGGATGCCGTTGTCCGCAATGCCGGCCGTCATGTAGGGATTAAGACAATCTTGTCCCAAACCGGTCAAGACTGGCCGCCGTGAAGGTTTGATGACGCCGTGTCAACTCACGTAAGAATGTCCCCCAATCCATAGGGTCGTTGTCGTGCCGTTTCTTTTCCAAGTGTCGTTTTTGTTTGCCGTTGCCGTTGAAGATAGGCGATGGACTGCCGTGCTTGGACGCAGAGCTCGTTGTGC
>JACRDU010000075.1 GCA_016218495.1 Elusimicrobiota bacterium | reverse complement strand
GTGGACGGCGGCGCCGCCGAACATGCGCCAGAGCCAACCCAGCGCCGCGACGCCCAGGAGGGCGGCGGCCGCGCGAGTGGTCTTGACCCAGCGTTCGCTCATGGCAAGACTATATATAAGGGAAGAAGGAGCGGCAAAGCCGGGGGCCTCCCCGTTCAGCGGTTCTTCGGGACGCCCGGCAGGAGGAGCTCGTCGAGGGTCAACTCATCCTTCGACTTGGCCGCGGCGGCCTTGCGCTTGGGCGCCGGGGCCTCCTCTTCTGAGGCGGCGGCATCCTCGGACGGCGCCGGCTCTTCGGCCGGGGCCGCCTGCGCCGGCCTGCGCCGGTCGCGACGGGGCGTCGGGGGGACGGCCTCTTCGGAGTCCTGCGTCGAGCCTTGGAGGAGCAAAGACCCCAGGGGGTCGTCGGAAAGGGCCTTCGCGGCGGCCTTGGAGGCGGTGCCGTCCTCCTCCGCCGGAGCGGAGTGGCGGGGCTTGCGCGGACGCGCCGCGGCGGGCTTCTCGGGCTTGGCGGCGGCGGGCGCCTTCCCGTCGAGGACGGCCTGGCTCTTCGCGTTGAGGCCCCGGACCTCCTTCGCCTCGAGGCGGACCTCGTAGCTGTAATCGAGGCGGCCGGGCTTCCCGTAGAAGCTGACTTCCCAGCGTCCGTCGCCCGCCGGCTTCACGTTCCAAGGCGAGACCAGGCCCGCTCCGGAGGCCGTCGGCTCGAGGACGGCCGCGAGGCTCTTGCCCAGCCGGGGTATGGGGTAGGCCTTGGCGAATTCGACGGCGTCCTGCGACAGGTCGGGCTTGCCCTGGGAAACGTCGTCGACGGGCGCAGCCGGCTCGGGCGCGGGCTCGGCCGACTGGACCGGGGCGGCGGGCGCCGGGCCCTTGAGGAGGCCGAACTGCTTGAGATAGGGGTTGAGGATGCCCATCTGGTAGGCGCCGCCCAGGCCGCCCACGACGGCCAGCAGGGCGACGATGACGAGGACCTTCTTCCCCCTCTTGGGCTTGGCCTCGGGCGCCATCAGGTCGACCGGCCCGTCGGACGCGGCCCCCGGAGCGGGGGTGTCGGGACCGAAGAGCGGGGCCGGGCCGGGGGCGACGGAAGGCAAGGGGGTCGGATAGCGGCCGAAGTCCGCGCCGCCGGGAAGGTCGAGCGGGGGCGGGACCGAGCCGGGCGCCGCCGCGTCGAAGGAGGGAGGGGCTCCCGGCGGGGCCTCGAGGTCGAAAGGCGGCGGGGAGTCCAAGGGTACCGGGGCGGGGGTCGGCCCGCCGCCGAGCTCCAGGGCAGGGGAGCCGAAGTCCATCGGCGCAGGCTCGCCCCCGGGGGCGGCGAAGGACGGAGGCTGCAGCCCCGCCGGCGCTCCGAGGGACGGAGGCTCTCCGGGCACGGGGAGTTCGAAGGGGGTGGCGTCGGGGATGGCGGAGGCGGGCGCAGGCTTCGGGGCGGGCGCGGGGGCGGCGTTGGGACGCGGCGCGGGGGCGGGAGCGGCGCGCACGCTGGAGGCGGCCTCTTCCTTGACCTTGGCGATGCGGCCGCTGAGGTCCTCGCGCAGCTTCTCCTGGGTCTCTTCCATCCGTCCGACGCTGCTCTGCAGCTCGGCACGCACGGAGTCGAGCTGCGTGCGGAGGTCCTCGACCGTCTTGGTCTCGTTCTGCTGGAACTCCTTCGTCTTCGCGAGGTCTTCTTTCAGGGCGTCCGCGCCGGAGAGCCGGACCTCGAGGTCGGCGACCTTCGATTGCAGCTCGGCGGCCTCGGCGGACTTCTGGCTGAGCTCGACCTTCAGCGCCTGGCTCTCTTCTTCGCGCTCGCGCAGCTCCTCATGGAGGGAGGAGAGCGAGTTCTCGAGCAGGGCCACCTTCTCCTGGAGGGTGCCGAGCACGGCCAGGTCGCGCAGGGTCGGCTCCGGAGGGAGGAAGGACCCGCCCGAGGGGCCGCCGGCGGCCGCGGGCACGCGGGCCATGCGCAGCAGGGTCTCGGCGAGCTCGCTGACGACGCCGGCGCGCTGCCAGTCCCCCATCTGCGTCCCCTTGCGTCCCTCGGGGCAGACGAGGGACTCCGGCGAGAATCCCGCCGTGGAGGCGAGCTCGTCCCGGTCGAAGGGGCCGAGGACCTGGTTGCTCTGGAAGAGCCAATATTTCATCGCTGGTCGTTCCGCGTTCCCGCTGAGTATATCAGCGTCCCGCCCCCCCCGCAATGTCGGCGTTGTTACAGGATTCCGAAGCACTTCCGAACCCCGCGTCTCTTTTGCTAAGATGTGGCCCGTCGGATATATGGGCCATTAGCTCAATGGTAGAGCAGGCGCCTCTTAAGCGCAAGGTTACAGGTTCGAGTCCCGTATGGCCCACTCTTTCCTTCCTCATCCTCACGGCCGCCGCCCCTTCCAGCGCCGTCCTCTCCCCGCCTAAGGCCGCGCCGCCCGCCGCGCAGGAGACCGCCGAGGTCCCGGCCGGGACCCTGCTGTCGGTGGAGCTCGTCGACCCCGTTTCCTCGGCCAAGAGCGCCCCGGGGGACGTCTTCCGGGCCAGGGTGCTGGAAGGGGTCTACTCTAAAGGAAGGGTGGCGGTCCCGCCGGGCGCCACGGTGCGAGGCACGGTGGCGGAGGCCAAGCGCTCCGGCCGTTTCGTAGGCCAGGCCCGTCTGGTGCTCACGCTGAGCGCGCTCGAGGTGGAAGGCTCGACGACCGCCCTGGCCTCCGACAGCCTGTCCTACCTGGGCGACCCGCATGCCGGCAAGAACATCGGCGCCGTCCTGGGAGGCGCCCTGCAGGGCGCGGTGATGGGCGTGCTCTTCGGCGGAGGCGACGGGGCGATGATCGGCGCCGGCGCGGGCGCGGGGGCCGGAGCCCTCGGGAACATCATCAAGGGGAAGCAGGACGTCTCCTTCGACCAGGGCGCCCGCCTGCTCTTCGAGACGAAGGAGCCGTTCACCGTCCCGGTCTATCCGGCACCCTCTCCCGTCCCCGCTCCTCCCCCCTCCGCTCTGGCGGAAGGGAAGCCCGGCGCATAAATTGGTATCATCCCCCGGCCGAAATCGGTCGGGTGGCGGAACTGGCAGACGCGCATGCCTTAGGAGCATGTGCCGTAAGGCGTGGGGGTTCGAGTCCCCCCCCGACCAACCCCGCCGGGCATTCTTGTCGCGAAATCGGGAGGCATATGGCTATCTGGACGCCGGAACAGAAGACGAAGACGAAGAAGCTCAAGGTCGAGGGGTGCACCCATGTTTATGAGCTGGAGGTCCCCGCGCCGAAGGCCGTCGAGGCCGTTCAGACCGCGCTGGTCCGCCTGCAGCTGACCGCCAGGATCCCCGGCTTCCGGCCGGGCAAGGCCCCGCTCGACCAGATCAAGGCCCAGTTCATGGGCCGCGCCCGCGCGCAGGCGGCCGACGACCTCATCGAGGGAGCCGTCCGCGAGGCCCTGGGCGAGCTCAAGCTCCGCCCCGTGGCGATGCCGGCGGTCGGCAACGTCAAGTTCCCCGAAGGCGGCGGCCTGACCTTCGAGATGCACGTCGAGACCGCCCCGGAGTTCAGCCCGAAGGGCTACAAAGGCATGGCGCTGACCAAGAAGGACGCCAAGGCCACCGACGACGAGGTGGCCGAGCGCCTCAAGCAGCTGGTCGAGGGCAACGCCCGCCTCGAGGCCGCCGACGGCGCGGCCGCCAAGGAGCACTACGTCGTCATCGACTTCGACCTCTCGCGCGACGGGAAGGCCCTCGAAGGCGGCGCCGGCAAGGGCGAGCTCGTCGACATGTCCTCCGACCAGACGGTCGACGGCCTCGTCGAGGGCCTGAAGGGAGCGAAGAAGGGCTAGTCGCGCGAGTTCGAGGTGAAGCTCGACGGCAAGCCCGCCCACTGCAAGGCCACCGTCCAGGAGGTCAAGCGCAAGGTGCTGCCCTCCATCGACGACGACTTCGCCAAGGACCTGGGCGTCGAGTCGCTGCCGCAGCTCAAGGACAAGCTCCGCGAGATCGTCCAGCGCGAGCATGACAACCGCTCGGAGCGCGAGCTCCAGGCGCTGATCGACCAGACCCTGCTCGATTCCAACAAGTTCGACGCGCCTCCGACCCTGGTCCAGCACCAGGCCGAGCACATGTTCGAGCGGCTCAGCGCCCGCTTCGGCGGGGCCGACGGCGGGCTGCCGGAGGAGGACGCCAAGAAGCTCAAGGAACAGATCCAGCCCGAGGCCGAGAAGGCGGTCCGCCTGCAGTTCGTCGTCGCGCGCATCGCCGAGCACGAGAAGGTCGAGGTGTCCGACGCCGACGTCGCCGCGGAGCTGGAGAAGAACCTGTCGCAGGCGGAGACCGACAAGGAGAAGGCCCGCACCAGGGAGTTCTTCGAGAAGCGCGGCGACGACGTGCGCGCGCTCATCAAGGAGCGCAAGGTGTATCAGCTCATCCGGGAGTCGGCGAAGATCAAGACGGCCTGAGCGCGCTCCCGCTCGCGGGCGCGCCGGAAGAACGACGGCCTGGCTGCCGACGGCAGCCAGGCCGTCCCGTTCATGGCCGGTCTCAGGGGGCTCGGTAGCCTTCGGCGGCCAGGCGCTCGCCCATAGCCGCATAAGCGGCGTCGGGCGGGACGGCGGTGGCGAGGCCGTCGACGTAGCGGTTGTACATGCAGAACGCGGCGGCGATGAGGACCGTGTCGTGGAGTTCGTGGTCGTCGGCCCCCGCGCGCTTCGCGGCGGCGGCCATCTCCGCCGTCACGCCGCGTCCGTCCTTCTGGACCGCGCCCGCGATGACGAGCAGGGCCCGGAGCTTCTCCGAGATTGGCGCGGCGGCGGGGTCCTTGAACGCCGCATCAACCACCGCCTCCTTCCCTTTGAGCAGCGCACGCGCCGCTCCGGCGTGCGAGCCGTGGCAGAACCGGCACCCGTTGAGCTTGGAGACGTAGGCCGCGATGATCTCCCTTTCCCCGGGGGCTAACGGCGAGGGGCCGCGCAGCAGGACCTGGGCCCGTTCGGTCAGGGGCCCGGCGGTCTCGGGCCGGAACGCCAGGGGGCCGAGGATCCCCGGAAGGCCTTCGGGCAGGGGGATGTGGGCCATCA
The DNA here is from genome assembly GCA_016218495.1 of Elusimicrobiota bacterium. Taxonomy (GTDB): domain Bacteria; phylum Elusimicrobiota; class Elusimicrobia; order UBA1565; family UBA1565; genus SCTT01. The sequence goes on along the minus strand of JACRDU010000075.1, from coordinate 23,974 downwards.
GGCTATGCCGTCCTTGATCTTCTCGGCCAGGGCGGCCTTCTCGGCCGCCACCTTCTTGGCCAGGACGGGCAGCATCATCTTGAAGAGGAAGCTCTTCGCCTCCATCTTGAACTCGACCTTCACCTTGGTCCCGGCGGGGTCGTCTTCGAAGTCGAAGGCGACGCGGGCGGAGAGGTCGGGGGATTCCAGGGTCCGTACGCAGCGCTTCGGCGGGTCCCATTCGACCGTCTCCATCAGGAGCGGCTGGCCGGCGCCCGGCACCGACACCTTGACGGCCGAGCCGAGGCCCGTGCGCGGCCGGTCGAGGACCGGTTCGACCGTCATCTTCACGGGCGACTGCTGCGACTGGGCGAACTGCGAGATCATGTCCTGGTCGGTCAGGCCCTGGAAAACGGCCTCGCGGGGTCGCTTGACGACGAATTCAAGGGTCTCGTTCATGGGCCCCGAGTCTATCAAATCCCAATAAGTCAACAATCGGTGTCTGACCCTTTACGCAACAATTTTCTATACTGGGGGCATGATCATCCCTACGATCCTCGAACGCTGGAATCAGGGCGCCGCAATGGGCTACGACATCTACTCGCGGCTCTTGAAGGACCGCATCATCTTCGTCGGCGGGCAGGAGGGCATCATCACGACGGACTCCGCCAACCTGCTGATCGCCCAGCTGCTCTACCTCGACGGCGAGGACTCCGACCGGGACATCTTCCTCTACATCAACTCCCCCGGCGGCATGGTGACGGCCGGCTTGGCCGTCTATGACACGATGCAGTACATCAAGTCCCCCATCACCACCATCTGCATGGGGATGGCGATGTCCTTCGGTTCGATGCTGCTGGCCGCGGGTTCCCCCGGCAAGCGCCTCGCCCTGCCCTACTCGCGCATCATGATCCACCAGCCGCTCATCCACGGCGGGCTGGGCGGCCAGGCCACCGACATCACCATCGAGGCCAAGGAGATCGAGAAGACCAAGAAGCGCCTGATCGCGCTGCTCTCGAAGCACAGCGGCCAGACCGAGGAGAAGATATTCACGGACATGGAGCGCAACTTCTACCTGTCCGCCGAGCAGGCGAAGGAATACGGCATCATCGACCAGGTGATCAGCACCAACAAGGCGAAATAGGTGGACGAGCTCCCGCAGCAGCTCCCGCTCCTCGCCGTTCGCGACGTCGTGTTCTTCCCGAACATGCCGCTGCCCCTCCGGGTGGGCCGCGGGCGGTCGATCCGGGCCCTGGAGAAGGCGCTGAAGGCCGGGAAGCTCGTCGCCGTCGTCTCCCAGAAGGACTCCTCGGACGAGGACCCCAAGGAGGGCGACCTCTATAAGGTCGGGGTCGTCGCCGAGATCGTCCAGTCGATGAAGATGCCGGAGGGGACGCTCAGCGTCTTCCTGCAGGGCCTGCGCCGGGTGAAGTTCACCTCGCTGAAGCTCGCCGAGGGCGATTACTGGGAGGTCGAGCTCGAGCCGATGGCCGAGCCTTGGAAGGCCTCGCCCAAGATTGAGGCGCTTATGCGCCAATGCGTGCAGCTCTACGACCAGTGGCTGCGCATCACCAAGCGCGTCCCCCCGGAGGCGGCCGCCGCGGCCGCGCAGACCCAGGACCCCGGGCGGCTGGCCGATACCATCGCCCACACCGCCGTCAGCAAGCTCTCGGACCGCCAGGCGCTGCTCGAGACCCCCGCGCCGCTCGAGCGCCTGGAGAAGCTGGTCGTCCTCCTGAATTCCGAGATCGAGGTCCTGACGCTGGAGCGGAAGATCCACACCCGGGTCAAGACCCAGATCCAGAAGACGCAGAAGGAGTACTACCTGACGGAGCAGATGAAGGCGATCCAGAAGGAGCTCCGCCAGAAGGACGACTTCGCCAAGGAGCTCGACGAGATCCGGGCCAAGGTCGCCGAGGCCAAGATGCCCCCGACGGCCCGGGACGCGGCGCTCAAGGAGCTCTCGCGCCTCGAGAAGATGATGCCCTTCTCCCCCGAGTCGACGGTCTGCCGCTCCTATCTCGACTGGATGACGGCGCTGCCCTGGGCGAAGCGCACGAAGGACAAGCTGGACGTGCCCCGGGCCCGGAAGATACTCGACAAGGACCACTACGGGCTGCCCAAGGCCAAGGACCGCATCCTGGAATACCTGGCGGTCTGCAAGCTCACCAAGAAGCTCCGCGGTCCCATCCTCTGCTTCGTCGGGCCGCCCGGGGTCGGGAAGACCTCGTTGGGGCGCTCGATCGCCGAGGCGATGAACCGCAGCTTCGTGCGGCTTTCGCTGGGCGGCGTGCGCGACGAGGCCGAGGTCCGGGGCCACCGGCGCACCTACATCGGCTCGCTGCCCGGGCGCATCATCCAGTCGATGCGCAAGGCCGGCAGCCGGAACCCGGTGTTCCTGCTCGACGAGATCGACAAGATGGGGATGGACTGGCGGGGCGACCCCGCCGCGGCCCTGCTCGAGGTCCTCGACCCTGAGCAGAACTCCACCTTCGTCGACCACTACATCGACACGGAGTTCGACCTGTCCTCGGTGCTCTTCATCTGCACCGCGAACACCCTCGAGGGGATCCCTGTTCCGCTGCAGGACCGCCTCGAGATCATCCGCTTCTCCGGCTACACCCATAAGGAGAAGATCGCCATCGCTCGCGGGCACCTGATTCCCAAGCAGGTCGGGCTGCACGGCCTGAAGCCCGCCCACCTGGAGCTCTCCGACGACGCCCTGCTGCGCCTCATCCAGGAGTACACGCGGGAGGCCGGGGTGCGCAGCCTGGAGCGCGAGCTCTCCGCGCTATGCCGCAAGGCGGCGCGCGAGGTGGTCGAACACCATGTAAAGAAGTTCGGGCTCAAGCAGGGCGACATCCCGCGCTGGCTCGGCATCCCGAAGTACCCCCCGGAGGACCGCTTCGTCAACGGCGTCGGCGTCGCCACCGGCCTGACCTGGACCGAGGTGGGTGGGACGACCTTGCCGATCGAGGTCCTCGCCTATCCGGGCAAAGGCGAGATCCAGCTGACCGGCAAGCTCGGCTCCGTGATGCAGGAGTCGGCGAAGGCCGCACTCTCCTTCGTGAAGTCGCAGGCGCGCGAGCTGGGCATCCCGGCCACCGTCGTCAGGAGCCTGAGCTTCCACATCCATGTGCCGGAGGGCGCCGTTCCGAAGGACGGACCCTCGGCGGGCATCGCGCTGGCCACCGCGCTGGCCAGCCGGCTGTCGGGCCGCGCGGTGGTCCCGGGCCTGGCAATGACCGGCGAGATCACCCTGCTCGGGCGCGTGCTGCCCATCGGCGGGCTCAAAGAGAAGGTGATGGCGGCCCAACGCCTCGGGCTCCGCACGGTGCTCTTCCCCGAGGCCAACCGCAAGGACCTCGAGGAGATTCCCAAGGAGGTCCGGGCCGCGCTCGAGCTGGTCGGGGTCTCGCACATCGGCGAGGTGCTGGCCCGGGCCCTGGAGCCCGCTTCCCGGGGCGTGCGCGCGCGCGCCGGCGCGTGGAAGGGGCTGGGGAGCAAAGACAAGGCCGGGGCCGGCTACGCCGCCCCGCAGGCCTGAGAGAGGAGATGCCATGAACTACATCCTGCTGACGCCGGGTCCGACGCCGCTGCCGCCCTCGGTCTACAAGGTCATGGGAGAACAGATCCTCCACCACCGGACCGCCGAGTTCGGCGTCCAGTTCCAGTTCGTGCTCGACGAGATGCGCTACGTGTACCGGACCAAGAACGACGTCGTGATGCTGACCACCTCGGGCACGGGCGCGATGGAGTCCGCCGTGGTCAACCTGCTCTCCCCGGGGGACAAGGCCCTGGTCCACCAGACCGGAGCCTTCGGCGAGCGCTTCACGAAGATCATGAAGGCCTACGGGCTGTCCCCCGTCGTCGTCGACGAGGTGTGGGGCAATGCCGCCGACCCGGAGAAGCTGCGCGAGGCTCTGAAGAAGAACCCGGGACTGAAGCTGGTCACCTTCCAGCATACCGACACCTCGACCGGCGTCGTCAACGACCTCAAGGCCCTGTCCGCCGTGGTGCACGAGGTGCAGCCCGACGCCCTGGTCGTGGTCGACTCGATCTCGGGCCTGGGCGCCGAGGAGCTCGAGACGGACGCCTGGGGCATCGACGTCGCCCTGACCGGCTCGCAGAAGGGGCTGATGGCGCCTCCCGGCCTGGCCTTCGCCGCCGTCTCCGAGCGGGCGTGGAAGGCCTGCGAGACGGCCGCGCTGCCCCGCTTCTACCTGGACTGGCGCACGATGCGCCGCAGCCTCCCCAAGAAGGAGACCCCCTACACCCCAGCCGTGACCTTGGTGGCGGCCCAGGCCGAGGCGCTGCGCCTCATCCGCGAGGAGGGCATCGAGAACGTCTGGAAACGGACCGCCGAGCTGGCGGCCTATACCCGGGCCGCGGTGGCCAAGATGGGCCTGACCCTCTTCGCGAAGGACCCCGCCGACATCCTGACGGCCGTGAACCTGCCCGCCGGGATGGACGGCAAGAAGCTCATCAAGGACATCCTGCGCGAGGAGCGCATCTCCATCGCCGGAGGGCAGCTGCACCTCGAAGGGAAGATCGTGCGCATCGCGCACATGGGCTGGATAAAGAAGGCCGACGTCGACGCCGGCCTCAAGGCGCTGTCGTCCCGCCTGCAGCCGACGCACGCCTAGGCGACCATGCCCAAGGGACGCCTGAAGGTCCTCGTCACCGACAAGATCGACGCGGCGGGGCTCGCCCCCCTGAAGGCCGACGCGCGCATCGACCTGCAGATGGCGGTCGGCGACAAGGAGCGCATGGCGGAGCTGGTGCCGGGCGCCCATGTCTGGCTGGTGCGCTCGGAGACCAAGGTCACCGAGGAATGGCTGTCCAAGGCGCGGGCCCTGCGCCTGATCGGGCGGGCCGGGGTCGGGGTCGACAACATCGACGTGCCCGGCGCGTCCCGCCGCGGCATCGCCGTCATCAACGCCCCGGCCGCGAACACCATCTCTGCCTGCGAGCACTCTTGGGCGCTGATCCTGGCCCTGGCCCGGGGCGTCGCCCAAGCGGACGCCAGCGTCAAGGGCGGGAAGTGGGAGCGCTCCAAGTTCATGGGCGTCGAGCTGGCCGGCAAGACGCTGGGGCTGGTGGGCCTGGGGCGCATCGGGCGGGAGTCCGCGAAGCGCGCGCAGGCCTTCGGCATGAAGGTCCTCGCCTACGACCCCTACATCTCGGCGAAGCAGGCCGAGGGGATGGGCCTGGCTCTGGCGGACTTCAAGGACCTGCTGGAGGCCTCCGACTTCGTCTCGCTGCACGTCCCCCTCACGGACAAGACGCGCCGGATGATCGATGCGAAATCCCTGGCCTGGTTCAAGAAGGGCGCCCGCCTGGTGAATTGCGCGCGCGGCGAGCTGATCGACGACGCCGCGCTGGCCGACGCGCTACGCTCGGGACGGCTGGCCGGGGCGGCGCTCGACGTGTTCGACCCGGAGCCGCTGGCCGCCGACAGCCCGCTGCGCGGGGCGCCGAACATCGTGCTGACCCCGCACCTGGGGGCCTCGACGGTGGAGGCCCAGCTCAAGGTCGCCGAGGAGCTGGCGCGCAGCGTGCTCGAGTTCCACGACCGCGGCGTGGCGCGCAACGCCATCAACCTGCCGGGCTTCGACCCGGACCTGCTCGAGGCCCTCGGGCCGTGGCTGGACCTGGCGGAGACCCTCGGCCGCTTCTTGGGCCAGACCATGGACGGCGGGCTGAAGGCGGTGCGCTGCCGCTTCCACGGCGACTTCCCGGCCCCGCAGCGCCACCCGCTGGCCGTGGCCGCTCTGAAGGGGACGCTCTCTTCTATCCTGGAATCCACGCTCAGCTACATCAACGCCCCGCTCCTCGCGCTGGAGCGCGGCATCGAGCACTCCGAAGCCAGCGCGCCGGCGGCCGAAGGCTATCCGCGCCTGCTTGAGGTCACGGCGGTGACGGATCTCGGGGAGCGCAGCGTCTCGGGGGCGGTCGGCCTCAACGGCGCCCTGCGCCTGGTCCGCCTCGACGACCTGACCGTGGACGTGACCCCGCGCGGCAAGATGCTGGTCCTCTCCAACACCGACAAGCCCGGCATCATCGGGGCCATCGGCACCCTCCTGGGGCGCCACGGCGTCAACATCGCCGACATGCGGGTGGGGCGCCAAGCCCCCCATGGGACGGCCGTGATGGTCATCACGGTCGACGAAGACCCTTCTCCGGAGCTCCGGTCCGAGCTGCGCAAGCTCGATGGGGTGAGGACGGTACGATGGGTGGTGCTCTGAACCAGCCGGCGGCGCTCCGCTACAGCGCCGTCGTCAAGGATTACGAGAAGTCCCATCTCGGGCGGGTCACGCGGACCCGCGCCTTGGACGGCCTCGACCTCGAGGTCCGCGCGGGCGAGATCTACGGCCTGCTGGGCCTCAACGGGAACGGCAAGACGACGACGATGAAGCTGGCCCTGGGCCTGCTGCGTCCCAGCGCCGGGGAGATCTCCGTGTTCGGCAGGTTGCCCGGCAGCGCGGAATCCCTCTGCGACGTCGGATACCTCCCGGAACTGCCGTACTTCTACCCTTATCTCTCCCCGCGCGAAGCGCTGCGCTTCTACGGCGCCCTCTCGGGGCTGGTCTCGGAGGACCTGGATGGCCTGGTCGGCCCCGCGCTGGAGAAGGTGGGACTGACCGCCGCGGCCGACCGCAAGATCGGGGAGTTCTCCAAGGGGATGCTCCAGCGCCTGGGCCTCGCCCAGGCCATCCTGCACCGCCCCCGCCTCGTCCTCCTCGACGAGCCGGTCAGCGGCCTGGACCCCCTGGCCGTCCACGACGTGCGCGGCCTCCTGCGCGCCTTGAACGAGGAGGGCTGCAGCCTCTTGATGGCCTCGCACAGCATCTCGGACGTGGAGCGCCTCTGCGCCAGGGTCGGCATCCTCGTGAACGGGCGGCTGGCGCGGGTGGTCGAGCAGGCCGAGTGGGCCGGGGAGTCCGGGCAGCTCGAACGCATCTTCGTCGAGACGGTGCGGCCGGCGCGGGGTGGCCGGTGAGGAACGCCGCGCTCCTGGCGGCGAACACCTGGCGCGAGCTGACGCGCACGCGCTTCGTCCCGCTCATCGTGCTCTTCGGCGCCGTCCTGATCTATCTCGGGATGCTCCTGGGCGTCCTGGCCGGCGACGTGGAGGACCGGGTGCTCCTCGACGTCGGGATGGCCGTCATCGAGCTGATGACCTGCTCGGCGGTCGCCTATTGCGCCGCCACGGGCCTGCTGCAGGAGATGGAGCAGAAGACCCTCTACCTCATCCTCTCCCGTCCCGTCGGGCGCCCCGCCTATCTGGTCGGCCGGTTCTTGGGGGCCTTCAGCGCGGCGGCCACGGCGGCCGTCGCGATGACGGCGGCCCTGGCCGTCATGCTCCTGTGCAAGGGAGGCCTGGAGGCCGGGCCCCTGCTGCTCTCGCTATGGGGAGTCCTGCTCAAGGCCTTCGTCACGGCGGGGGCGGCGACCTTCCTGGCGCTGATCTCCACCTCGGTCCTCTCGGCGATGACCATGACGGGGATCGTCTGGGTGCTCGGCCACTTCGTCGGCGAGATCCGGTTCCTCGCCCAGCGGACCGGGTCCGCCTCCGCCGTGCTGTTGGTCCCCGTCACTTGGCTGCTCCCGAACTTCTCCCTGCTCAACTACCGGGACAGGCTCCATGCGGCCGGCGGCGGCCTATCGGAACCGCTGCTGGCGGGCATGCTCTACGCCGTCCTCTACGCGGCGGTCTGCATGGGGCTGACCTCGGCGGTCTTCCGCCGCAAGGAGTTCTGAGATGAAGGCCGCGCTCGCCGCGGCTCTGGCGGCGGCGGCGCTGAACCTCTCCCTCTGTCCCCCTCCGCTCCTGGCTCCCGGCGCGGCCGTCTCGCTGGCCGGCGACGGCGTGGTGACGAACGCGGCGTTCTGGTCCCTGGGGATGCGGCGCCTCGCGGCGGACCTGGCGTTCATACGCCTCCTGGTCTACTACGGCACCCACGAGGACGACGAGGAAGGGGGCCATCACGGCTATGACGGCCCCGACCGCAAGCATGACGGGTATCCGGAGGTCATGCCCAGGGTCCGCCGCATCATGGCGATGGACCCGTTCTGGTCGCATCCGGTGATGTACGGCGTCGGAGCCCTGGCCTTCAACCTGGAGCGCCCCGACGAGGCGCTGGCGCTGCTGGAAGAGGCTTTGGCGCGCCGCCCCGGGGACGCCCAGCTCATCTCCCTGGTGGCCGCCGTGGGCTTCCATCGCGGCGGGGACCTGGCCCAGGCCGTCGACCGCATGATGCCGGCCATCGACCTTCCCGGCACTCCCACGATGCTCCGCAACATGGCCGCCTACATGAACGAACGCCTGGGACGCCGCGAGACGGCTCTGCGCCTCTACCGCGAAATCCTCCAGTCCCGGGATTCCAACTACCACGACTCCGCCCGCAGGGGAATTCAGAGGGTGTCAGTCTTTTAAACCCTTAGAAGGGACGCAGGAAGGAGAGGGCCAGGGCGGCCGTCAGGGGCAGGGCCAGGGCCCACAAGGCGGCTCGGGGCCTCAGGAAGTCCGCGGCACGGAGCAAGGTGACCACGACGGGCGCAAGGGAGAGCGCCGCCTTGGCCCAGACCCAGGTCTGGGCCCTGTAAAAGGGATAGGAGAGCACCATCGCCACGGCGCCAGAGGCCAGGCAGAGGCTCATGAAGAAGGGGGCCCAGAGCCGCGCCAGACGGCCGGCCTCCGCTCGGGCGCCGGCCTCGGCCAGGAATGCGTCGGCCGTCGCCGCCGCCAGCCAGCCCGCGAAAGCCCCCGTGTGGAGCGCCATCAGGCCCGCGATGAGCATCCCGTCCATGTTAGCAAAGGCCGGGCGGCGTAAATCGTAGGGCCCAGGCGGGCCTAGGCCCTATTGCGTTCCCTTAATAGGTCCCCTCACCCATGCGTGGCATGAGGCCTTCCCCTATCATTAGGGCACGATGGAGCGCAAAACGCCGTCGAAAGCAAACAGGAGCCACACGATGAGGAAATTCCTCGCCGTCCTTCTCTCCATGGGGTTGGTCTGGGCGCCGCTGCCCTCCGCCGCCCAGATGGTGACCAGGACCGCGCCGGCAGTCAGCGCGGTACCCGGAGCGGTCGGTGCCGCGGCGCTCGGCACGACCCTCATCCATCGCGTGGACCTGGCGGGCTCCCCCACCCTCTCCGCTCCCTCCCTCTCGGTCCCCAGCCTGGCGGCGCCCATGGTGGCGCCCGGCGCGTCGGCCTCCGCCGCCCAGGCGTACGCGGCGGCGGCGCTCCCCGCCCCCGCCGTCTCCGCATCCGGCGTGGAACGCCACCCGGCGCTGGCGATGATCGATGCCGTGCAGAAGGCGGGCGGCGGCGCCCTCCTGACCCAGCTCGAGGGGGCCAAGACGGCGGCGCAGTTCGAAGCCATCGCGGCCGCCCTGCCGGACGGCGCGGCGAAGGCGAGCATCCTCTCCTTCTCGAAGACGCTCTCGGTGCAGAACATGGGGGCCGGCTCCGACGCGGTCGGCGCGCTGTTCGACAACTCCCGCAAGGCCGAGTACATGCCGGCCGCCGTGGCGGCGGCCCCGTCGGGCTTCTGGGCCTCGGTCGCCAAGTGGCGCATGCCCAGCCCGCTCAACGCCCTGCGCCGCTACGCCCTCAAGAAGGCCGAAGCCTCCCGCCCCGTGGCGAAGACCATCGACACGGACGGCCTGAAGGTCCCGGTGGAGAAGCTGCGCTGGGTGCCGGACGCCGCCGCCCTCCCCGAGAAGGCTTCCGCCGCCGAGCGCGGCAAGCGGCGCATCGTCGGCCAGGACCGCGGCCTGGAATCGCTGCAGTTCGGCCTGGAGATGGAGGACGCGGGCTACAACGTCATCGTCACCGGCGCGGACGGGACCGGCCGCGAGACCGCGGTGCGCGAGGCCCTCTCCGAGCTGGCGCCCAAGCGCGCCAACCCCGGCGACCTGGTCGCCGCCGTGAACTTCTCCGACATGTCCTCCCCCATCATCCTCAAGATAGCGGCCGGCGAGGGCGCCGCGTTCGTCCAGGGCGCCGGCGAGATGGTGGCGGGGATGCCCGGCGCGCTGCGCAAGGCCTTGAGCCAGGGGCCCGTCGCCCAGGCCCGCAAGCAGGTGCAGGCCAAGGTGCAGGCCAACGCGGCCGACCGCGAGAAGGCCTTCCAGCGCGAGGCGACGAAGGTCCAGGTCGTCGGCGGCTTCGGCATCGAGGTCTCCGCCCAGCAGACCGACGAGACCCACATCGGCATCGTCAGCGCGCTGACCAAGGACGGCGTGCGCGTGAAGCCCGAGGACCTCGACAAGGCCCTGGCCGGCATGGGCGTCTCCAAAGAAGAGGTCATGGCCGACTTCCAGACCAAGGCCAAGCCCCTCATCGAGAAATATTCCGAGATCGTCCGCACGAACATGCAGGAGCAGATGCAGGCGCAGATGCAGCTCTCCATGATCGAGCAGAAGGCGGTGGCCGGCGTCGTCCAGGAGATGGTCCAGCCTCTGGCGGCCGTGGTCTCCGGCGCCGAGTCCCGCGAGCAGGACGCGGACCACAAGGCCTGGCGCGCTTCGGCCGAGGCCAAGATGGCCGCCTGGCAGGAGAAGGTGGCCGCGCTGCGCGTGGCCGGCGTGTTCGGGGTGCAGGTCGGCGAGGGCGTGTCCCTCACCTTCCAGGGCAAGCCCGTCAACCAGAAGATCTTCGAGGCGCTCAAGGCCAAAGGGGCCTTCGACGCGAAGCTGACCTGGGACGCCGTCGTCGCCAAGGCCCTGGAGGCCGTCGAGCCCCTGATCGAAGAGGTCCAGGCCCTGCAGGCGGCGCTCGAGGCCGAGCACAAGGCACTCCATGAGAACGACGCGCCGCTGTCCGCGGAGCGCCGAGCCGCCATGGGCTGGCTTCAGGCTTTCGCCCAGGACCTGGTCGGCAACTACAAGGCCTTCACCGGGGAGTCGGAGACCGACCCAGCCGAGCGCTACAACCTGAACCTGCTCGTCGACAACTCGAGCAGAAAGGGCGCTCCGGTCATCTTCGAGCGCAACCCGTCCTTCAACAACCTCTTCGGCTACGCCGAGGACAACAAGAAGATGATGCTGCTGCCCAACGGGGCGATGGTGAAGAAGGAGGCCCCCGGCGGGCCGACCCTGAAGGCCGGCTCGTTCCTCAAGGCCAACGGCGGGTTCCTCGTCATCAATCTGATGGACATGCTCCGCGAGCCGGGCTCCTACCAGTCCCTGATGCGGATGGTGCGCACCGGGCGGGCGGAAATCGTCGAGGACGGCCTCATCGGAGCGATGAGCGCCAAGCAGGGCGCCAGCTACGCCGTCGAGGCCAAGGTGAAGCTGGTCCTGATCGGCTCGCCCTACCTCAAGGCTCTCCTCGCCCACAACGACGAGGACTTCTCCCGGCAGTTCCACGCCGTGGCCGAGTTCGACAACTCGCTGAAGATCGCCGCCGAGACCGTCAAGGGCTACCTGCGCTTCATGCGCGAGGCGGTCACTTCGAGCACGGGCAAGATGCTGGACTTCGGACGGGACGCCATCGCCGGCGTTCTGGAGAGCGCGGCCGCCATGGCCGAGTCCAACGAGAAGCTCACCGCCCAGTTCGGCGCGGTCTACTCCCTGATGCAGGAAGCGTCCTTCTGGGCGCGCAAGGCCGGGCGCGAGCTGGTGGCCCGCCAGGACGTCGACAAGGCGGTCTCCGAGCGCATCGAGCGCCAGGGCGCGGGCCGGCGGCGCATGAAGGAGCTCTACGGCTCCGAGGTCTTCAAGGTGGAGATCGCGGGGAACGCGGTGGGCCAGAACAACGGCTTGGCCGTCATGGGCGACTTCGGCGTGCCGTCCCGCATCACCTACAACGCCTACGCGCGGCCCGGCAGCCAGCTCGTCGTCTCGGCCGACCAGTCGGCGCACAGCACCGGCAGCTCCTTCGACAAGTCCATCGCCGACATCAAGGGGTTCCTGAACGGCCTCTTCGGCCGCACCCGCACGGTGCCGGTCGAGGTCTCCATCGCCTTCGAGCAGCAGTACGGCGGCATCGACGGCGACTCGGCCACGCAGACGATGACCTACGGCGTGCTCTCGGCGCTCTCAGGCGTCCCCATCAAGCAGGGCATCGCCATGACGGGCTCGATGGACCAGAAGGGCAACATCCAGGTCATCGGCGGCGTCAACCACAAGATCGAGGGCTACTTCGACGTGGTCGCCTCGATGCTGGCCCGCGAAGGCAAGGAGATGAACGGCGAGCAGGGCATCATGATCCCGGTCACCAACGTGCCGGACCTGGCGCTCCGCCCGGACATCGTCGAGGCCGTCAAGGCGGGCAAGTTCCACATCTGGGCCGTCTCCCATGTCAGCCAGGGCGTCGAGGTCCTGATGGGCGAGCCCTACTCCGAGGTCATCCGCAAGGCCGAGGCCTATATCGGCACGGTCCGCGCGGGCGGCTCCGACCAGAAGTAAGATTTCCCGGAAGGCCGCACGGGTATGGTAAAATACCCGTGCGGTCTTTCGTTTAGGGCCGTTTTTCCGGGCTAGCTCAATGGTGGAGCAGACCGCTGTTAACGGTAAGGTTGCAGGTTCGAGTCCTGCGCCCGGAGCCACTCTGAAAGCCTCCCTTCGGGGAGGCTTCTCTTTTTCCCTAGTCCCGCCAGAGGAAGAGGGCGGCGGTCAGGCCCGCGCCGACCAGCCATAGGAGCAGGGCGCCGTCGACGGCGTAGGGGTAGACCATCAGGGCCCCCCCGAGGATCATCGCGCCGGCCTTGCCCTGCTTCTTGCCGTAGCCGAAGGCGGCCATGCCGATTAGGCCGTAGACCAGCCAGGCGAACAGCTTCGCGGCCATGCTCCAGTATAGCTCCTAGCCCTGGTGGTCTTGCGTCTTGACCCAAAGCTCCAAGAAGGCCGTCCCGAGGGCTTCTCGGGTCACCTGCTCATACCCCGGCGGCATGTCCCCGCCGAAGCCATGGTACATGGCGACCCGCGTGCCGACCCGTGCCCCGCCGAGCTTCGCCTGGACCGTGGAGACGCAGCGCGCGAAGTTCTCGCCCGTGGACGGCACGGTCTCGTCGATCCGGATGGAGCGCATCAGGTTCTCATAGAAGGGATTGAACAGGTAGAACGCGTCGAAGAGCGTCCAGTCGAGGTCCGCCATGTCGCCGGAGACGAACGAGGCCCGGGCGGCCCCCAGCTCACCGGCGACCCGCTTCGCCGTCGCGGCCAGATGGGGGCGTTGCTCGACGCCGGTGAACCGTCCTCCGCTCGAAAGCGCGGCGATGAGGCAGAACTTCCCGCACCCGGAGCCGATGTCGAGCACTTTGGTCTTCGCGCAGGGAGCCAACAGCTCCGCCGCCCGCAGCGCGACCTGCACCGGGGTCCAATGGGTCACCGAGAGGCGCCTCAGGCCCGGTGGGACCAGGAGGTCGAACCGGAAGTCCGCGACGTCGCGGCCGGCCCGCAGGTCGGCGACGAGCGCCGCCACCTCGCCTCTGCGGATGTCGGCCGGATGCAGGACGAAGGACATGGCTCCCCGAGCCTAACCTGGAAGGCGGCCCAGGAGCCTGAGCAGGCCGTCGAGGACCGTCAGCGGGTGGGGCGGGCAGCCGGGGATATAGAGGTCCACCGGGACCGTGGACTCCGCCCCGTCGTGGGCTTGCGGGCTGCCGGCGAACGGGCCCCCGCTGATGGCGCAGGCGCCCACGGCGATGACGAGCTTCGGCGTCGGCATCGCGTCATAGGTCGCCTTCAGGGCGGCCCGCATGTTCCCGGTGACGGGCCCGGTGACGACGAGGCCGTCGGCGTGGCGGGGAGAGGCGACGAACTGGACCCCGAAGCGGCTCAGGTCGAAGACGACGTTGCCGAGGGCGGCCAACTCCGCCTCGCAGCCGTTGCAGGACCCGGCGCAGACCTCGCGGAGCTTCAGCGAACGGCCGAAGAGCCTCCGGGCCTGCGCGTCTAGCGCCCGGGCCAGACGCGCCTCAGGTCCCGACATGACGAGGTCGGCGCGGGCGCTCGCCGCCAGCCTATGGTCCGTGCTGTAGGAGATGTGCCCGTCCGGGCAGGCCGTGACGCATTCCGTGCAGAACAGGCACTTGCCGAGGTCGAGCTCGACGGCGGCGCGTTCGGAGGTCCGAATCGCCCGCGTGGGGCAGGCTTCGGCGCAGGCCGCGCAGCCTTGCGGGCAGGGTTTGGAGGACACGACCGGGCGTCCGCGGAAACGCTCCGGCAGCCCTGAGGGGCCGTCCGGGAAATCGGAGGTCCGGCAGCCTTGAGAGAACCGAGTCTTGATGACGTTCCACATGGCGCGTCTAGTCCCCCCGCTTACAGGTCATGGCCCGCATAGGACAGGTTGAAGCTCTTGTTGCACAGCGGGAAGTCGGATATCTCCCCCCCGCGCAGGGCCATGGCCAGGCCCTGCCAGTTATGGAAAGAGGGATCGACGACCTTGTAGAGCGCCAGCCGCCCGTCGCGGCCGGTCTCGGCGACGTGGCAGATCTCCCCGCGCCAGCCCTCGACCAGCGAGACTGCGATCAAGCCGGGGCGGGGCGCCGGGCAGGGCGCCAGCGCGGGCCCGCCGGGCAGGTCGGGGAGCAGCCCTTCGAGGAAATCCAGCGAGCGCAGGCACTCGAGGTAGCGGAGCATGGCGCGCGCGTAGACGTCGCCCGTTTCGCCCTTCACGACCGGGATGTGCCGGAAGCGGTAGAGGCCGTGCGGGTGGTCCCGGCGCACGTCCAGGTCCAGGCCGCTGGCGCGCGCCGCCAGGCCGACCAGGCCCAGGTCCGCGGCGGCGCGCAGGCCCACGGTCCCCGTCTCGTCGAAGCGGCCGACGGCGGAGGCGGAGTCGAACAGCAGCTTGCCGATGGCGAGCAGGTCCGTGCGGCCGCGCGCCAGCCGCGCCGAGAAATCCACGGCCATCGGCTTGGGTAAATCGAACGCCGTCCCTCCGGGGCGCACGAGCCCGCGGCCGTAGCGGTTCCCCGACAGGCTCATCAGCAGGTTCAAGAACTCCCCGCGCAGGCGGCCGAAGAAGGCCGCGGCGGGGAGGAAGGCCACGTCGTTGGCTATCGCTCCTAGGTCGCCGATGTGGTTGGCCAGGCGCTCGAGCTCCAAGGCCGCCGCCCGCAGCGCCTCCCCGCGCAGCGGGGCCCGGACCCCGGCCAGCGCCTCGAGGGCCGCGCAGTAGGCCGAGGCGTGGCCGACGGCCGTGTCCCCGGAGATGGATTCGGCGAGGAAGACGCCGCGCTTGTCCGGGCCGGCGGCGAGCAGGGCCTCGACGCCCCGGTGCTGGTAGCCGAGCTGGATCTCGAGATGGTGGACGGTCTCCCCATGGCACTGGAAGCGGAAGTGGCCGGGCTCGATGATTCCCGCATGGACGGGGCCCACGGCGACCTCATGGACCTCCGCGCCCTCTTCCCGGAAGAAGGCGGCGGAGTCCGGCAGGCTGCGGCGCACGGGCTTGGGCCAGGGGTGGCCGTCCACCCGGATGGCGGACGATTCCGCGATCTCGCGCTCGAAGAGGTGGGCCTGGGGGAGGTCGGCGGTCAGGGAGCGGAATTCGTCCGTCGCTTCGGAGAAGAGGACATAGAGGACCCCTTCCGCGTCGTCGGCGAGGACGGCGCAGAGCCCCGTCTTGCCCTTCGCGGGCCTGGCGTAGAGGGCGCTGAGGCGCAGTCCCGAATGCGCCGCGCGTAAAACGGTCTCGCGGAACTCCGCGGCGGAGACGACCGGCACGGCAGAAAGCTGCTGGGCGCCGCCGTTGCGCAGCATGCGGAACCTGGAGGTGGGGCTCATGGGCGGGTTCCCCCGAGGAGGGCGGCGGCGGCGCCGAGCCGGTCCATGAGCCAAGGCGGGATGTAGAGACCCAGCGCCAGCAGCGCCACGGCGAACGCGGCCGGCACCATCGTCGTGAGGAGCGACTCGCCTTGCTCTTGGCACAGCGGCTTGGCGGGAGGCTCGCCCTGCGCAACGGAGAGCGCTGCGCCGGCCATCCCGATGAAGATCACGCCCAGCAGGCCCGCCACCGACAGCGCCACGGCCCAGCGGCCCGCGCCGGCGGCGGAGGTGAGCAGCAGGAACTCGCTGATGAACAGTCCGAAGGGCGGCGAACCCGTTATTGCGAAGGCGCCGACCAGGAACAGCGTCGCGGAGACGGGGACGCGGCGCAGGGCGCCGTGGACATGGTTCAGAGTCTTGTCCCCGTAGGCCCGGTGGATGTTCCCCGCCGTCAGGAAGAGCAGGCCCTTCCCCAACCCGTTGTTGACGAAGTGCAGCAGGGCGGCGAAGATCCCTGTGCCGCCGATGCCGAGCCCGAGGACCAGCAGGCCCATGTGCTCGACGCTGGAGTACGCCAGCAGGCGCTTGAAGTCCTTCTGGCTCAGCATGAACAGCGCGGCCGTCAGCAGCGAGAGCAGCCCCATGAAGACCAGGAGGTCCCTGACGAACTCCACCTGGCCGGCGGCCAGGCAGACCTGGTAGGCGCGCAGCAACCCCAGGAAGGAACAGCCGGTCAGGATGGCCGAAAGCGCGGCGCCGGCCATGCCGGGAGCCTCGCCATAGGCGTCGGGCTTCCAGGAATGCAGCGGGGACAGCCCCATCTTCAACCCGTAGCCGACCAGGATGAACACGAAGGCGCCTTTGACCCAGGGGACCGACAAGCGCGGCCCGAGGGCCAGGAGGTCGTCGAGGTGCAGGGCGTAGCCTTCGGGGTTCCCGGCCCCCGCCAGGGCCAGGAAGTAGGTGCCCAGCAGCGCCAAGCCGATGCCGATGCCGCCCATGATGAGGTACTTCCAGGTCGCTTCCAGGGACCGGTCGCTGTGCTGGAAGTGGATCAAGGGTGCCGCCGCCAGGGTCGTGGCCTCCATGGCGACCCACATGAGCCCCAGGTGGCGGGTCACCGCCACGACGCTGGAGGCCGAGAGCATGAACAGGGTGCAGGCGACGAAGAAACGGTTGTCCCGTTCGGAGTGGCCGCGCAAGTAGGCGACGCCGTAGATATTGCAGCCCAGAGAGACCAAGCTCGAGACGGCGAGCAGGAGCAGGCCGAGGGCGTCGAGCGACAGCCAGGCGCCGTAGGCGGCCGCCGGAGGGGCCGCCACCAGGCGCAGCGTCAGGAGCGTGTGGACCCCGGCGGCGGCGGGGAGCAGCAGCGGGCGGCTCTTGGCGTCGGGCCAGGCCAGCGCCGCGAGGGAGGCGGCGAGCGGCACGAGGATGATGCCCAGTAGTTCCATGCTCATTCCTTCAGCTGCGTAAGCTTGTCGGTGTGGATCGAGTCGAATTGGCGGCTGATGTGCTGGATGACGATCCCTAAGATGAACACCGCCGCGAACACGTCCAGGAGGATCCCCATCTCCAGGAGCCAGGGCGTCTCGCGGAACACCAGCAGGCCGAAGAGGTAGATGCCGTTCTCGAAGACCAGGTAGCCGATCACCTGCGTCAGCGCCTTGAGCCGCGACACGGTCAAAAAGAGGCCCATCATCATCGTCGCCAGGGAGATCGGGACGAGCAGGCCGGAATGGTTGCCGGGAGGCAGCGGCAGCCTCTGGCCCAGCACCACCGAGAGGCCGACGATGACGACCCCGATGAGCAGCGAGGGGACATAGCCGACCAGGGGCTCCACCTCGCGCGCGATGCGGACCTCCCGGATGGCGTGGAGCAGGATGCGCGGCACCAGCCAACCCTTCAGGAAGGCCATCCCGGCCGCAAGGAGGACGGCGCGCGCCGAGTGCTCCTCGTGATGGAGGAAGAAGGGGAGGACGCTGAGGCAATAGCCTTGCAGGGCCAGCAGGTTCACGCAGCCTGACATCGACGAACTGCCCAGCAGCGCGAAGCCCAGGAAGACCGTGGCGACGAGGAGGAGTTGGGAGATCTGGTCCATGTTATCTCAAAGAGAGCATCACGGCGAAAGCCGCCGCGCAGATGGCGACGACGAGGAACTGGGGCACATGGACGAGCCGGGCCCGGGCCATCGACGACTCGACGGCGCCGATGAGGACCCCGACGACCGCGACCCCGGCGCCCCAGGCCGCCCAGCCGTAGGGCCCGGGCGCGTCGGGCAGCGCGAGCCGGACGAGCAATGACGACCAGACCAGGAGCCTAACGGACGCCCCGTAGAGTATGAAGGCCAGGTCCGGCCCGCCATGGTCGAGCACCATGACCTCGTGGATCATCGTCAGCTCCAGATGGGTGGCGGGGTCGTCGACGGGGATGCGGGAGTTCTCGGCGAGCATCACGAGGAAGAGCGCGCCGCCGACCAGCACGATGCCGGCTCCGAAGGAACGCCACAGCGCGCCCGAGAACATCGCGCCCAAAGACAGGCTGCCCGTGGCTCCGGCCAGCGCGGCCACGGCCAGGATCAGCGCGGGCTCGGCGAAGCTGGCGAAGGCGACCTCGCGGCTGGCGCCCATCCCCTCGAAGCTGGAGCCGGCGTCCAATGCGGCGGCGGCGGTGACGAAGCGGCCAAGCCCCAAGAGGTAGGCGAAGAAGACGGCGTCCCCGGGGAAGCTCAGCGGGGCGGCCCCGACCAACGGCGCCAGCAGGCCCGCCAGCAGCGCCGTCGCCAGGGAGAGCACCGGCCCCAGGCGGAACATCCAGGTCGTCGTGCGGCTGTAAACGGCGCCCTTCCCCAGCAGCTTGAAGAGGTCGTAGTACAGCTGCAGCAGCGGGGGCCCTTTGCGGCCCCCGAAGGCTGCCTTGGTCTTGGCGATGATGCCGAGCAGCAGCGGCGGCAGGACCAGCAGCGCGCTCAGGTGCGCGCACAGGGCGGTCAGAGTCAGGTTCATAGCTTCCATAGGAGGACGAAGACCAGGAACGCGAAGACATAGAGGAGATAATACTGGAGCCGGCCGTGCTGCATGCGCCGGGCACGGACGAAGGCCTGTTCCGCCCGGGCGGAGGCCGGCAGCAGGGCGCGGTCGAGCACCGGGTCCGGCGTGTGGGCTTCAAACGACGCGCGGCGCGGCCAGTAGCCGGTAGGCGGAGCGAACTCCGTCACCTCGTTGAGCAGGCCGTCGAACGCGCGCGCCAGGGGCTGGGCGTAGGAGGAGGCGGTGTACTGCATCCGCGGGGTCGGGGCGGTGAAGCCGCACCCCCAGGTCGGCCCGGCGCCGACCACGCGCCCGGCGAGCAGGGCCGTACGGCAGAGCCAGAACAGCCCGGCCAGGAGGATGGCCAGGGCGCCGACCGAACCGACCAAGGTCAGGGGCCGCAAGGCGCCTTCGAGGGAGGGCGAGCCCGCCGTCGCCGACATGCGGCCCAGCGTCTGCGCGCAGCGGGCGGCCGCGTCGACGAACGGGCGGGGCAGCAACCCGATGCCCAGGCAGGCCGCGGCGAGGAAGGCCATGGGGCCGAGCATGGTCCAGCCGGGGTCGGCCGCGCGTTCGGCGGCCGGACCGCGCGGCTCGCCAAGCGTCAGGGCGCCGTAGGCCTTGGTGAAGCAGGCCGCCGCCAGCGCCCCGGTCATCGCCAGGGCCGCCGCCGCGAACATCGCGTATTGCGAGACGCGGACCTCGCGCGCCAGCAGGCCGTAGTAGACCAGCCATTCGCTGACGAAGCCGTTGAAGGGCGGCAGGCCGCAGATCGCCGCCGCCCCCACCCAGGAGAAGGTCGAAGTCCAGGGCATGCGCCGCAGCAGGCCGCCCGCCCCCTCGATCGCGCGCCCGCCGAGCGCCTGGTCATAGGCGCCGGCTCCCAGGAAGAGCAGGGACTTGAACAGGCTGTGGTTGAGGACGTGGAGCAGGGCCGCCGAGAAGCCCAGGGTCACGAGCAGCCCATTGCCGTGGGACAGGCCGAGGCAGCCCAGGCCCATGCCCAGAGCGATGATGCCGATGTTCTCGATGCTGTGATAGGCCAGAAGGCGCTTGAGGTCGTGCTGGGCGAGCGCGAACAGCACGCCGAGAACGGATGAGGAGGCGCCGATGGCCAGCAGCACGAGGCCCCAGGCCGGCGGGACCGACGAGCACATCGAGATGAAGCGGAGCAGGCCGTAGATCCCCATCTTGAGAACAACGCCGGACAGCATGGCCGAGGCATGGCTGGGCGCCACCGGGTGCGCCTCCGGCAGCCAGAAATGGAACGGCATGAAGCCCGCCTTCAGGCCGAAGCCGGTCAGGGCCAGCGCGAACAGGCCGTTCAGGGCCGGGCCCGGCCCCGGCAGGGCGGCCGCCATGGCGCCGAATTCCATGGACCCCGCGCGGGAGCCCATCACGGCGAATAGGACGAACAGGCACAGGATGGCGCTGTGCGTGCAGAGGATGTAGACGAACCCCGCGCGGCGCACCTCGGGCTTGCGGTCCTGCGCGCAGACCAGGAAGAAGGCGCACAGCGCCATGATCTCCCAGCCGACGAGGAAGAGCACCGCGTTGCGCGCGCAGACGGCCACCGCCATCGAGGCGGTCAGAAGGGAGAAGAAGAACCGGACGTAGGAGGCGTCGAGGCGGCCGCGAGCGCGTTCCAGGTAGCCTTCGCCGTACGTCCCGGCGGCCAGCGCGACCGTGTAGATGGGCACCAGGAAGAAGGCGGACAGCGGGTCCAGGGCCAGCTGGAGCGAGCCCAGGGGCACCGGCCAGGGGGCCCCGAGCGGCGCGACCTCCCCGCCGGCAAGGACGAACAGCGCCAAGGCCGCGCCCGTCAGGCAGCCGGCGGCCAGCAATGCCAGCGAAAGCCCGCCGGCCAGCCGGGGTCGGGAGGCCGACGGGAAGCTGACCGTCGCGGCGGCCGTCAGGAGCGCGGTGGAGAGGAGAAAGAGCCTCATAGCTTCCACATCAGGAGGACTATGAGGAAAAGCAGGACATGGAGCAGATAGAGCTGAAGGTGGCCGTGCTGGGCGCGGCGCAGGAACGCCAGCGAGCGTTCTACCACCTCGGCGGCAGGGAGCAGGCAGCGGTCCAGCAGCGGGTCGGGCAGGCTGCTGCGAAAGCCGGCGCGTTCGGGCCAGTAGCCAACGGGAGGCCGCAGCTCGACTTCCGACGGCATGAGCCCCCGGAACACGAGCAGCAGGGGCTGCGCGAACGAGGACGCCGTGTATTGCATCGCGGGGGAGGGCAGGGTGAACCCGCAGCCCCAGGTCGGCTGGAGCGCCACCGTCCGGCGCCGGAGCAGGGCCTGCCGGAGGGACCAGAACAGCCAGGACAAGACGACCGCCGCCGCGCCGATGGCGCCTATCAGGGCCAGCGGCGCCATGACGGCGTCCAGGGCCCGGGCCGACTCGGCCGGCGCCAGGCCGCCGATGCTAGCGGCGCTCAGGGCGGCGGCCCGAGCCACGGGGCCGGGGAAGAGGCCGACGGCCAGGCAGGCCGTGGCGAGCAGGGCCATCGGCCAGAGCATGAGCCCGTCGGGGTCCTTTGCCTCCCGGGCCGACGCGCCGCGCGGCTCGCCCAAGGTCAGCGTCCCGTAGGCCATCGTGAAGCAGGCCGCCGCGAGGCCGCCGAGGAGGGCCAGCACGGCCGCCCCGAAGACGATGGAGCGGGAGTCTCCCGACAGCCCCCCCCCGAGAAACCCGCGGAACAGGACCCATTCGCCGATGAAGCCGGTGAAGGGCGGGAGGCCGCAGGCGGAGGCGGCCGCGGTCCAGGCGAACAGGGAGGTCCACGGCATGCGCCGCAGCAGGCCTCCCGCACCCTCGATGTTGCGGCTGCCGACGGCCTGGTTGTAGGCTCCGGCGCCGAGGAACAACAGGGACTTGAACAGGCTGTGGCTCAGCACGTGCAGCAGGGCCCCGGCGAAGCCCAGCGCGGCGAGGGTCTGGTTCCCGTGGGCCAGCCCGAGGGCGCCGATGCCCATCCCGAGCCCGATGATACCGATGTTCTCGATGCTGGAATAGGCCAGCAGCCTCTTGAGGTCGCGCTGGGCCAGCGCGAAAAGGACGCCGAGCAGGGCCGAGGCCGCGCCGAGGACCAGGAAGACCACGCCCCAGCCGGCGGGCACGGCCGGGGAGAGGGAGATGAAGCGGAGCAGGCCGTAGACTCCCATCTTGAGCATCACGGCGGACATGGCGGCCGAGGCATGGCTGGGGGCGACCGGATGCGCTTCGGGCAGCCAGAAGTGGAAGGGCATGAAGCCGGCCTTCATGCCGAAACCGACCAAGGCCAGCGCGAACAGGCCCCCCAGGCTCGGCCCGGGGCCCGGCATGGCGGCCTTCATCGCAGCGAAATCCATCGACCCCGCGCGGGAGCCCATCACGGCGAACATGATGAAGAGGCACAGGACGGCGGCATGCGTGCAGAGGATGTAGATGAAGCCCGCCCGCCGGACCCGGGCATCCCCGTCTTCGGCGCAGACGAGGAAGAACCCCGCCAGGGCCATGACCTCCCAGGACGCCAGGAAGAGCACGGCGTTGCGCGCGGTTACGACCAGCGCCATCGACGCCGTCAGGAGCAGGAAAAAGAAGCGCACGGAGGCCGTCGGCAGATGGCCGTGGGCGGCCTCCAGGTAGCCTTCGCCGTAGACGCCGGCGGTGAGGCCGACGACGAACACCGGGATGAGGAAAAAGGCCGAAAGCGGGTCTATGGCCAGCGACATCTCCCCCAGGGGGACAGGCCAGGGGAGGCGGAGCTCCGGGATGTCGCCCCCGGACAGGACGAAGAGGGCCGGCGCCAGGCCCGCCAGGCATCCGCACACGGTGCAGGCCAGGTTCACCGCCCGGGCCGCGCGCGGCCGCCCGGCCAGCGGCGGCGCAAGGAAGGCCCCGCCCGCCAGCAGCGCGACGGCGACGAGCAGCAGGGTCATGGCGCGCCCGGCAGGCTGGCCAGCAGTTCCTCAGCGGGCGCGCCGCGGGATACCGCCGCTTTGAATCCGTCGTCGTGCAGGGCCGCGGCCAGGTCGGCCAGGAGCGCCAGGTGCGACCGGACGGACGGCGCCAGGATCAAGAACAGGGCGCTGACCGGCAGCCCGTCGGCGGCGTGGAAGTCGACCGGGGTCTTCAGGAAGCAGAGGGTCACGATGGGAGACTCGACCGGGAAGACCAGGGGGCTGCGAGGGTGCGGGATGGCGATGCCGTCCCCCAGCGCCGTGGAGCCCAGCTTTTCGCGCTCGGAGAGCGCCTGGCCCGCCAGCGCGCGGTCCGGGGCGGGCAGGGGCAGCCGGTCGGCCGCGGCCGCCAGCGCCGAGGCGGCGTCGCCGCCGGCGACCGCGTGATGGACGCCGCCGGCGCCCAAGGCCCGCCGCAGCAGCGCGAAACGGCCGAGCTTCTCCGCGCCCGGGTCGAGCGGGGTCTTCAGCGGCCGGCGATGGTGGTTCGCCCACTCCAGCAGGTCCACCCGGTTGAAGCGGTAGCGGCCGTTGATCAGGAAGGCGGGCAGGCCCTCCTCCTTGACCCAGTACAGCAGGGTGGACTCGGCGACGTCGAAGGCCCGGGCCGCCTCGCGCGCGGTCAGATCCACGCCGCCCCCGCCCGGGAAGCCCGTGGCAACCGACGCGACTCAGATTCGGGACACATAGTTGAATCTATGCCCATTGTATCATATAAGGGCGGGCGCCGCCGGGAGCGGCGCTTCCATGTTTCCGGGGGTTCCACGCCGACCGATCCGGCAGCCTGCCGTCATCACATTCGCCGGCGAATGCGCATGCGATCGTCGTTTGCGCCGCCGCAAAGCCCTGCGGGCGGGCCTCCGGTCGCCGGGCCGCATGCCTAACGGGGCGGCAGCCCTGTTGTGCCGGGCTTCAGCGGGGCTATCAGGACGCCCGGCCAAGGCCCGGCTGCGCACGCGCCCTGCGGCCCGCCCGCAGGGCTCCGCGGCCGTGCCGATGACTGCCCACGTGGGCAGTCAGCTTGAATCCGGCTACCGAACGCAGCGCCGTTGTCTTCCCCCTCGGCGGGCCTGCCCGCCGAGGCTGGGCGGTCCCCGCGGGGCCGCACACGCCGTCGGGGGAATAGCCCGTCAAAAGTCCGGGAACATGGCGAGCGCCGCTTCCGTGTCAACTCACGTAAGAATGTCCCCCAATCCATAGGGTCGTTGTCGTGCCGTTTCTTTTCCAAGTGTCGTTTTTGTTTGCCGTTGCCGTTGAAGATAGGCGATGGACTGCCGTGCTTGGACGCAGAGCTCGTTGT
>JACRDU010000073.1 GCA_016218495.1 Elusimicrobiota bacterium | reverse complement strand
TGCGGCGCCCCAGCTTGAGCCCACCAATGTGACGGTGACCCGCCAGGCGCCGGCGCCGGCCGTCACCCAGCCCCAACATTCCCCGGCGAATGTGACCCCGACCCAGCCGGCGCCCACCTTGGTCCGCCAGGCTTCGCCAGAACCCAAGCCTTCGCTCGTCGCCCAGGCCATGCCCGCCCTCCAGCGCGTGGCCCAGGCCTTCCCACAGATTGCCGCCGTGGTGCCCTTCGTCAGGATGGTCAGCAACTTCGGCGCGGCGCCGACTCCGACGCTCCAGCCGACGAATGTGACCGTGGCACGCCAGGCGCCCGCGCCCGCCGTCGCCCAACCCTCCTTCTCGCCCGTCGTAACGCCGTCGGTGCAGCCCGCACCCGTCGTGGTCAACCGGGCTTCGCCCGAGCCCGCCGTCAACCCTGTGGCACAGCCCCAGCCGGTTCGCCGCACCGCGCCCAACGTCGCCCCGGCCCCGACGGTGGTCGTCGCCCAGCCCGTCCCCGCTTCCAATGTGGACGCCGCCCCGCAGCATTCGCCGGCGAATGCGGCAGTCGCCGTGGCGGCCCCGGTTCCGGCGACAGCCGTCGCCGTCGCTCGGCCGACGCCTGTCACGGCCGCGGCGCCCACGCCCTTCGTGGTCATCCGCTCCGCCCCGCGGACTTCCGCCGCGCCCGTTGCAGCTTCCCCCGTTCCCGGCGGAAGCTCCCCCAAGACCTCCTTCACGCCGAGCGTAGATGTCGCCCAGGCCGACCCGATTGCTGAATCGGCTCCGTCGGCCGCCTCCGCCGCC
Organism: Elusimicrobiota bacterium; assembly: GCA_016218495.1. Taxonomy (GTDB): domain Bacteria; phylum Elusimicrobiota; class Elusimicrobia; order UBA1565; family UBA1565; genus SCTT01. Next base: position 9,092 of record JACRDU010000073.1, on the reverse strand, counting down.
TCCCCGGCCGCTGCTCCGGCCCCGGCTCAGGCCGCCGCCGCCCGTCCTCTCCCGGCTCCCGAGGCCCGCCCCAGCGTGACGGCCCGGGCCATGCCCGTAGTCCAGAACGCCATCAAGACCCTGCTGGCCAACGGCTTCGCGGCCCTGCCGGCGGCGCAGTCGGCGGTTCAGGCCGCGGCGGCGCCCGCCCTCGCCCCGCGCCCCGCGGCACCGGCGGTCTCGCCCTTCGCCCCCGTCGTCGTCTCCGCGCCCGTCCCGGCCGTCGCGGTGGCGCCCAGCGCTCCCATCGGCCATTCGACGGTCGACATCCTACCCACGCCCGCCGTGAACCTCTACGCCGACCTCCCCGCCTTCGAGCCGATGCGCCCGCGCATGGCGGTCCGGGCACGCGCGGCCAAGAAGCACATCGTCAAGCACGCCGTCGTCAGGAAGGCCCGGGCCGCGCGCCGCATCCGCGTCCTCGCGGCGGCCCCGGTTCCGGCGCCGGAGCCCGTGAAGGCCGCGCCCCTGCCCGAGGTGGTCCGGGTCCCAGCCCTGGCGCCCGAGCCGACGGTCCCTCTGGCCGCTCCCGCCTCGGAGAAGCACGAAGAGGCCCAAGGCCGGGCCATGGGCGTAGACCGGCCCCGGAACGCACGGACCCGCGCGGCCTACAACGCCCCCGCCGCGTCCGAAGCCCTGGCGAAGTCCGGGCCGCCGCCTTCGGCCACGGCCCCGGTGGCGCAGCGCAGGCAGGTCCCCCTGCCGCTCATCCCCATGCCCGTCGTCCTGGCCCTCATGTTCATGCTGGCCCTCGTCTCCACGCCGCGCGAGAAGCTCGCCGAGCTCCTCGAGGGCGGCGCCCTGCGGCCCCGCTCCGCCTTCGCCGTCTAGCGGGGCGGCAGCCCCGCTGTGCCGGGCATCACCGGGGCTATGCGGACGCCCGGCCTAGCGGCCTGGCATGCTCGTTTCGTGCAATACAAACGCGGGGTCGGCTGTTACACTCCGGGTAACGCCGTAGCCGTTCGGCGCGGAGGTGGTGATGAGCGCGAAACTCTTCCTCGTGGGGATCCTGAGCCTGGGAGCCCTCCCTGCGGCGGCACAGCCCGCCGTCCTCGGCGGCTTCGGCGGGAACTGGCGCGCGGCCATCGGCGCGGCGGGCTTCCACCTGATGGGGGTCGAGGGCGGCCAGGCCCTGGGCGCCGACCAGCCGGGCGACCCCATCCTGGGGATCTTCCAGACCAGCACCGACCAGGGCCCCGAGTTCTGGACCTGGAGGCAGAGCAGCTCCAACCTCTCTTCCAAAGCCCTGCGCGAGTCGCTGAACGCGTCGAGCCCGATGGGGGTGCGCACGATCAACACCCTCCTGCCCAAGGCCGGCAAGGGCGCCTGGCTCGTCATTTCCCGCCCCGTCCAGAACGGGCCCGAGAAGCCCGTCTTCCTGTTCACCGCCGGCGAGAAGTCCGAGGTCTACTTCGCCGACATCCCGCAGGAGAAGGTGTACGGCGAGGGCGCGGGCCAGGTGAAGCTCGGCCTCAAGCTGGAGCGCAAAGGGGAATCGCTGTCGGCGGCGTACGGCAAGGCCGAGACGGGGTTCACCGAGGTGCATCGCTTCAGCGAGAAGGGCGACGAGCTGCTGGGCTTCTTCGAATTCCGCACCGACCCGGCCGCCAAGCAGCCCGTCCTGCAGCGCGGCAGGGTCTATACCGACGGGGCCGGGCTCGAGGAGCTCTTCGCCCAGCCCGGGGCCGCGGCTTCGCCCGGCATGAAGGCCCTGCAGGGCAACAAGGAACTGCTGGCCAAGATGGGAGGCGCGTTGGCGGGCGGGAAGTTCCTCTCGGTGACCTTCGACCGCTTCGGCAACGGGCAGTTCACCGTCCACAGCGGACCGGACGACAAGGAAGGCAAGCCTTACCTCTACATGATCGGCGCTCAGGTGGTGGAGGCGGAGGCCGCTCCCAAACAATAGCCGCCGTCCCGCCCGGCATCGGCTACAATGGGGTCTGCCTATGTGGAAGACCTCCGAAGGCTCGACCGGGCGCCTGCTGCAGCTGTGCGGCGCGTACTTCTTCTTCTACGTCATCTTCGGCGTGGCGACGAAGTACTTCACCGGCAAGACCGCCCTCATCCTGCCGCCGATGGGCGACATGGAGTTCCTGGTCTGGACGACCCTGGGCGGCAGCGCCATCTGCCTGGCCGTCATCGCCGCCGCCGGCTGGTGGCGCGGCTCGGGGCGCCGGGAGCTCCTCTACATCATCCCCTCGGGGGTGTGCACGGCCGTCGTCATACCGACGACGACTTTGATGTACATGCTGCTCAAGTCCGTCATGGTGGCCATGGTCATCATGCGCGCCAGCGTCATCGTCATCAGCCGCTGCGTCGACGAGGCGCAGATCCGCCAGGGAATCCTCGAAAAAGAGGTCTGCTGGGAGGAGAACGCCGGCGTGGTATTCGCCGTCGCCGCGGCGGGCACCCAGGTCTTCCTGGCGCAGAGCGAGGATTTCGACTTCCTGCACAACCTCCCGGCGATGGCGGTGCTCTCCAGCTACATCTGCGCCTACGCCGCCCGCATCTACATCATGAACTACTACAAGAACATGCGGCCCAAGGGCGCGCCGCTCGACAACAAGTGGTTCTTCTCCGTGGAGCAGATCGCCGCCAGCGTCGCCATGTCCCTGGCCGCCGCCGCGCTGGTCTTCGGCCCCTGGCAGAGCGTCCCGGCGGCGCAGTTCCGGGCCGCCGTCACCGTCCCCCACGCCCAGTGGGGCCCGGCCGTCCTGGCCGGCATGGTCTACGGGATGGTGGCCTTCTTCTCGGTCTTCATCTTCATGTTCAAGGGCCGCACGGCCACCTTCGCGGGGCTGGTCAACCGCCTGACCTCCCTGACCGCCGGGACGACGGCCACCCTCATCTCCTACTTCGTCTACGGCGCGCGCTTCCCCAGCGGCGCCGACTGGGCCTCGCTGGGGCTCATCTTCATCGCGGTGGGCTTCCTGGCGCGCGCCGAGAAGCGGCGTTCCCCCGAACCTCCCAAGGCGGCGCTCGCCGCCGTGCCCGCGGCCTGAGCCCGCTCAGAGCTCGGTGTACTTCTTGGCCAGGCCTTTGGACTTCTTGACGGGATACTTCTTGGCGTTCTTCTTCATCTTGGCCTCGGCGGCGGCGACGAGGTCGATGTCGTAGCGCCCGGCGAGCTTGAGGAGGTAGACGAAGGTGTCGGCCAGCTCGTCTTTGAGGTGGGCCACCTCCGGCGTGGAGAGCTTCTCCCCCTGCTCGGGCGTCAGCCACATGAAGATCTCGGCGATTTCGGCGGCTTCGACCGAGACCCCCATGGCCAGGTTCTTGGCCGTGTGGAACTGGTCCCAGTCGCGCTCTTTCGCGAAGCGGGCCAAAGTCGTCTTCAGGCGTTGGAGCCGTTTGCTCATGGCTATTTCCGGAGGCCGCGCTTCTTGAGCCAGGCGACGAGGTCTTCGGGATAGTCGGTGATGACGGCGTCGACGCCCAGCTCGACCATCTTCGCCCAGCCGGCCTCGTCGTTGACGGTCCAGGGCGCCACCTCGACCTTCATGCGGTGGAGCTCGTCCACGTCGGCCTTGGTCACCCATTGGTAGTCCGGGCTGATGAAGTCCAGGTTCCCGCCCGAGGCTAGAGCGGCGAAGTCCACCAGATTGTCGGAGGTCAGCTGGGCGGTGCGCAGCTTGGTCTGGACGGCTTTCACGGCCTCCAGGGTGCGGCGGTCGAAGGACTGCACGATGACGCGCTCGGTGAGCTTGGCCTCGGCCACCGCCGCGATGACGAGCTCGGCGAAGTCGTCCGGGGCCGGCGCGGCCTCGGGATAGGCCGGGAATATCTTCGTCTCGATGTTGAACTGCACCTTCTCGGCCCCCTTGGTCTTGGCGACGAGCTCGAAGACCTCGGCCAAGGTCGGCACCTTCTCGCCGGGCGCGGGCACCTGGCGCGGGAAGCGCGGGTTCTTGAGGCTGCCGCAGTCGTAGCCCCTCACCTCGGCCAGAGTCAGCGAACGGATGGGGACGGGCTTGCCCGGCTTGCCGTCGGGCCCCAGGCAGATTTCCGGCTCGAGGCGCGGGTCATGGGTGACGACCAGGACGTCGTCCTTGGTGACGGCCAGGTCCAATTCCAGGACGTCCACGCCCACCCTGAGCGCCTCTTTGAAGGCCGCCAGGGTGTTCTCGGGCCGGGTCCCGCGGCTGCCGCGGTGGCCGTGGACGAGGAGCCCTCCCCAGACCGGGTTCGACAGGACCGCCGAGAGCAGAATCGCCAGCATCAGACCCTCCGTTCGTGCGCATGCCAGGTCAGGCCCAGGAATGCCGTCGCCAGCACGCAAGCCGACAATAGCAGCAAGAAACCGGCGTCCCAGCCCCAGCGCTGCACCGTCATGCCTATGCCCAGCTCGGCGATGGTGGCCCCGGCCACATAGCCGAAGAAGCCGGTGAAGCCCGCGGCCGTGCCGGCGGCCTTCTTGGGCACCAGGTCCACGGCGGCCACGCCGACCAGCATGACGGGGCCGTAGATGAGGAAGCCTATGAGGAACAGCATCGCGCTGTCCACCGCCCAGCGCCCCGGCGGGTTGAGCCAGTAGACCAGCACGCCCAAGGACACCAGGACCATGTAGCCCACGGCCACCGGGGCGCGCCGCCCCTGGAAGAAGCGGTCGCTCATCCAGCCCGCCAGCAGGGTCCCCGGGATGCCGGCATACTCATAGAGGAAGAACTGCCAGCGCGAGCCGCTATGCGAGGCCCCCTTCACCGCCGTCAGATAGGTCGGCGCCCAGTCCAGCACGCCGTAGCGCACCACGTACACGAAGGCGTTGGCGAAGGCCAGCACCCATAGGGCTTTGTTGTTGAGGACGAAGCTGAACAGGATTTCCTTGGCGCCCAGCTCGCGCTCCCTGTCGTCCACCCCGGTGTCCGGGAAGTCGCTCCGGAACTCCTCGATGGGCGGCAGGCCCACCGACTGCGGGGTGTCGCGCAGGAAGACGATGAGGAGGACCCCCAGCGCGACGGCCAGCAGCCCCGGCACATAGAAGAGCGCCAGCCAGCCGCCGAACGCCCAGAGCGCGGCGTTGCCGATGGGGCCCACCAGCCCGCCGCCCACGTTGTGGGCCACGTTCCAGAAGGCGAACTTGGTGCCGCGCTCGTTGTCCGAGAACCAGTGGGTCAGCGTGCGCGCGCAGGGCGCCCAGCCCATGCCCTGGGCCCAGCCGTTGAGGACCCACAGCGCGGCCATGGCCTTGACCGAGGTGATGTGCCCGAAGAACAGGTTCACGACGCCCGAGAGGATGAGCCCTGTGGCCATGAAGTAGCGCGGGTTGGAGCGGTCGGAGACGTTCCCCATGATGAACTTGGAGAAGCCGTAGGCTACCGACAGCGCCGTGGCGATGAGGCCGACGTCCCCCGTGGTCAGGCCCAGCTCCTTGATGAGATAGGGCTTGGCCAACGAGAAGTTCTTGCGCACCAGGTAGAAGCCCGCGTAGCCGATGAAGATGGAGCCCATCATCCGAACGCGCATGCGCGCGTAGGCGGCGGGGACCTCTTCCTTGGGGATGGGGGCGGCGGCCGGGGCCGGCCGGTACAGGTCGAGCACGCTCACCGGGAGATGTTAGCCTATGCGGGAGAGCGTTGTTCCAGGCGCAGCTTGAAGCCCAGGGCCCCGACGATCTGCCTCAGGCTGCGCAGCTCCGGGTTCCCGTTCTTGGACAGCATCCGGAACAGATGCTCCCGATTGAGCTTAGCCTTGCCAGACAACGGACGCAGACCGCCATACACCTTGGCGACATCCCGGAGCGCCATGAGGAAATCCCCGTCGTCACCCGTATCCAGGCACGCATTCAAATAGAGCGTCGCAAATTCCGGGTCTTTCAGGCGCTGGTGGAGATAATCTTCATATCTGGGCAAATCGCTCATTGGAACCTTCCGCCTAGATGCTCCAGCCAGTGCTTCCGGGCCTTCCCTATGTCCGCTGCTTGGCTGCGCTTTTGCCCGGCCCGCAACAAGACGACGAGGCGCCGCCCGTCGACCCCGTAGTAGACCCGATAGCCGGGCCCCGCGTCGATTCTCAGCTCCCAAAGTCCGCCTCCAAGATTCTTGGCGTCACCGAACAGCCCACGCCTGAGGCGGTTGAGACGCCCGGAAACGATGGACGCCGCCCCCGAATCGAGGGAGCGGAACCAATCCTGAACCGGGCAGCGACCTGATGGAGTCCGGAAAAAGACGACCTCATACGGAGACCCATCCACGCCCGATACCTCCAGAGTAGCTCTAAAGCTACTAATCGTCAAGGGCTATGTCCCTATACAAGTACGCGCAAGACCCCGTTTTGGTTCCCTGCCGTATTGATATCATCCGAGCATGGCGCTCACCCTGACGCTGCTCTTGGCCGTGACCGCGGCCCAGGCCAAGGCCCCCGCCCTCAACGTCGTCGTCATCGACGTCTGCTCGGCGCGGGCCGACCACTTCGGGGCCTACGGCTACAAGAAGGACGTGACGCCGGGCATCGACGCCGCGGCCAAGGACGCGGTCCTCTTCGAGAACGCCATGGCCCAGTCGTCCTGGTGCCTGTCGAACTACGCCAGCCTCTTCACCGGGCACACCCCCGAGGTCCACGGCGTCTACGCCATGGCCCCGCGCACCCTGCCCAAGGACCATGTCACCGTCGCCCAGAGGATGAAGGAGGCCGGCTACGACACCGCGGCCTACAGCGGCGGGACCTGGATGTTGCCCGACTGGGGCCTCAACCGGGGCTTCGACCACTACATCAACACCCTCTCCACCGGCGCCGCGCTGACCGCCTTCGCCAAGAAGATGCCCGAGATGCTGGATTGGGTGTCAGGGCGGGGATCGCGCCCCTTCTTCCTCTACGCCAGCATCGAGGACCTGCACATCCCCTACGCCCCCGAACTGCACGTGCTGGAGGAGCCCAACGCCGACGGCGTGACGCGGGACGGCGGCGCCGGCCGCGCCCCGCTGCTGCGCGGCGCCGACGGCGCGGCCCCCGCGAAGTCCGACCCGCCCGCCCCGGAGCCGGGCCTGCCCAAGGGCCGCTCCCTTGCCCTGCCCCAGCTCGTCACGAAGTACGACGCCTCGCTCAACCGGACGGACCGCCAGATCGCGCTGTTCCTCTCCAAGCTCAAGGAGCGCGGGCTCTGGGACAAGACCGTCGTCATCATCACCGGCGACCACGGCGAGAGCCTGGGCGAGCACGGCCTGACCGGGCACATGGAAGGGCTCTACGAGCCCATGCTGCATGTCCCGCTCATCATGCACCATCCCGGCTTCCCGCAGCTCAAAGGCCGGCGCTATGCCCAGCTCGTGCAGCGCATCGACCTGGCCCCCACCTTGCTCGACATAGCCGGCCAGCCCTACGGCGACATGGAGCTACAGGGCGCCAGCCTCATGGCCCTCTTCGAGAACCCCGCCGCCCCGTGGCGGGAGTACGCCTTCGCCGCCTCCAAGCGCAGCACGCGCTTCGCCAAGGACTTCATCCTCGACGAGCGCGTGGTGCGCACCAAGCGCTGGAAGCTGCACTGGTACATGCAGCGCAACCGCTACGAGCTCTACGACCTCCAGGCCGACCCGCTCGAGGAGAACGACCTCGCCGACAAGCGCCCGGACGTGGTCTCGAACCTGTCCTTCGAGCTCATCCGCCACCTGGAGCTGTCCCGTCCGCACGCCCCGGGCCTGCCCTCGGGGAAGGCCCCGTCGTCCCCCGCCGGGCTGGAACGCCGGACGCCGGGGGACTGATGCGGCTGGGCGCGGCCCTGCTCTGCCTGGCCCTCTGCGACGCCTCGGCCGCGGTCTATGAATGCCGGGACGCGGGCGGCAAGGTGCGCTACACGGACAAGCCCTGCGCCGAATCCGAAGCGGCGCAGCAGGTCCCCCTGCGCTCCAACGCCGTGCTGTCGGGCGCGTCCGTCGAACCGGCCAAGCCCCCCACCCCGGCCGCCGCCGGCCTCACCACCCTGACCATCGAGGCCGCCGCCTTCGTCGAGACCCGCGGCCCCGACAAGAAGTGGGTGCCGCTGCGCCCGGTGCGCGCCTCCTCCAAGGCCGCCCTGAGCCGGGCGGTGGAGGCCTTCAACGCCGTTCCCGGCCTGCGACTCACGCTGGACTACGCCGAGGCCTCCGACTCCGGCTCGTCCTTGGCGGCGGCCGGCGCGGCGAACAAAGCCGGGCGCTTCATCGCGCACTGGGCGGACTTCCCGGACGGGGAGGTCAAGAAGATGCCCTACTCCATCGGCTGCTTCCCCTATTACCGCCAGAAGGACGGGCGCATCGTCACCTGGTGCGACCCGCGCCGGGGCGCCGGGGAGACCGTCGGCGGGGCCTACCTGCAGCTGATGGAGCTATCCGACCCGAAGGCACCGTCCTACCCCTGCGGCCCCGACAGCGAGACGGTCTACGCCATGCGCTACCTGGGCGAGTGCCTGGGCCTCGAGTTCAACAAGGACCCGACCTCCGTCATGGGCGGCGCCTGCCGGACCTCCTTCCCTCCCCCCGACCAGGAAGCCCTGCGCCGCCTCTACGGGAAGTAGCGTCCCTTGACAATCCGACGCTTACGGGCAAAATATCGCATCCGGGCCGAAGGAAGCCTGCTTGACCCTGCCCTGTGCCCTCTTCCTAGCCTTGTTCCTGTCGGCGTCGTCGGCGCGCGCTGACGACCCTCCCGCACCCCCGGCGAACCCGGAGCAGTCCGGGAGCCAGGAAGACCCCCCCCGCCGGCCCGACCCCGAGGAGCTCACGCGGCGGGTGTCGAGCATCATGGACGACCTGCGCTCCATGGCCGATGCCCGCCATGGCGACGCCTTCAAGAGGTCCTTCCCCGTCGACGGGCTGCGCCGCGACCCCGAGCTGGCCGCGGGCCTGCTGCGTCGCGTCCTGGACGGCCCGCAATGGCAGGAGCTGCTGCGCGACCCCGGGCGCCTCAGCCCCGAAGAGCAGCATGACCTCATCGTCCGGGCGCTCAACGGCGACTCGCTCGACCCGGCGCAGTACGGCGGCGCCCCGGCGGCGGCGCCGCAGGGCGCTGGACCGGCTGGCCCCGGCGGCCCCGGCGCGGCGCCCGAACACGCCCCCCCCGTCCCGGGCGCCGCGCCGGCCGCG
>JACRDU010000074.1 GCA_016218495.1 Elusimicrobiota bacterium | reverse complement strand
TGGTGCTCGTCCGCCGTCAGCAGGAGCTTGGCCTCGCGCGGCCAGAGCGTGCGCAGCAGGGCCAGGTCGGCATCGTCCAAGATGGAGGAGGCCCCCTCGGCGTCCTGCCCGGGCCGGGCGTAGAGGCTCGGGCCGCCCCAGGAGAATTCCAGCAGGCTCTTCGGCCCCCAAGGGGAACGGAACAGGTCCGCCGTCGACAGGAGCTCGAGGAGGGCGCCCCGTTCGGGCGGCCCGGGCAGCGGGGCCAGGACGGCCGCGACGGCGCGCAGAAGGAACTTGCGCCAAGGATGCTCTCCAGGCTGGACTGCCGCCGGCGCACGGAACAGCACGGCCAGGGCGGCGTCGGCCGCAAGGTCCTTGGCGTCCTCCAGGGCCAGCGGGGCGGGCTCGCCGGCGGGCAGCGGGTAGGCCACGGCGTCCCCCGCCGCGTTCACCGCCAGGTGCACGCGCACCCCGCACAGTTCGCCCTCGGCCAGGCAGCCGAAGGGGGCCTGGTGCCCGCAGCGCGGCAGCGGCGGGGCCTTGAGGAGGACCGTCCTCCCGAATCGCTGCGCCTTCGCCCAGGCCAGCCCGGGGAAGAGGGCGCGCAGCCGGCGCAGCGCGGCCTCACCTCCGTGCAGCCTGGGCAGGAAGCCTTGGCTGGAGGGGGCCTGGACGACGACCAGGGCGCCGTGCCGGCGCCGCAGGTCGGCCACGGCATCGAAGGACAGCCAGCCGGCCGACGACTCGAAGAGCGGCACGGCGCGGACCCATTCGCGCCCGGCCGAGCGCGACGGTTCGAGGCTCCATTGCAGGTAGTCGCGCAGGTGCTCAAGCGCGGCGGCCTCGCGCAGTTCGGCTTCGGCGCGTCGCTGGCCATGGAAGAGGGTGCCGAGGAAGCCGCGCGCCACCGGACAGGCCACGTCGGAACACAGCCCGCGATAGAGAGCGTCGACCCGGGCCAGGGCTTCACCCAGCATCGCATCGTCGGGGGCCCCCTCCCGCGCCGCGTCGATGCGCAGCAGCGACGCCACGGAGCGGAAGCGGCCCGGGCGGCCTCCCGTCAGCCCGAAGAGCCGCATCCCGGCGGCGGGGCCGGCGCGCAGGCCGACCTCGCCCTCGGGCTCCAGCAGCCGGCGCGTCAGCGGCGCCCCGGCCCCGGCCCGCTCCAGCGCTCCCGCGCGGCCTGCTGCCGCGGAGGGTGTGACGGAGCTCAAGTCGGCGCCGAGGTCCTCCACCGCGTCTCCGAAGAGTTTCTTCAGCAGGGCCGCCGCCGCGCCGTCCTCGGCCCAGACCACGGGGGCGGAGAGCCGGGCCCCCGGCCGGTATCGGGCAGAGAAGCGCACGACCCCCTCGGCGCGCCGGCGCAGCTCGAGGGTCTGCAAGGACATCGCCTCCCCGTCGACGCCCGTCAGCAGCGGCGCTCCCCATAGGGCCTGGCGCAGCGCGCCCGGCCGGTCACGGTCCAGGTCCGAGAGCAGGCGCCCGGCGGCCTCGCGCAGCCAGCGCGCCGCCCTGGCCTGCGCCTCGAGGTCCTCCTCCGCCGCGTCGTCGGTCGCCGCCCCGACGGCCGCGGCCAGAGCCCGCCCTGCCGCGCCGAGGGCGGCGGGGGCCAAGGCGCGGCGCCATAGCGCGGCCCCGCCGAAGCCCGCCAAGGCCTCCTGGCGCCGGGGGAGCGACTCGGTCAGGAAAGCGGCGGCCGCCAAAGCCAGCTGCTCCGCCTCGGCCGCAAGCGCGGGAGCCAGGTCCTCCCAGTGCTCGTCGCGCACGACGCCGGACAGCGAGGCGTTCAAGGAGAGCCTGTCGTCGTTGACCCAGCCCTCCACCTGCAGGGCGGGCAGGATCAAGGAGGCCGGCCCCGCGCTGACCCCGTGGACGCACAGGTCGAGCTGGCTGGCCACGGCCGGCCGTCCGGGCACGCGCAGCAGCCCCGACACCGGCCCGGCTGTGAATCGCCGCGCCAGCGGGTCGGCCGGCCCCCGCGACTTCGGCTCCAGCGCGGCGAAGCCCGGGGCGCGCAGGCGCAGCATGTCCATCAGCTCCGCGGCCCCAGGGAGGTTGCTGCCGATGACGCGCACTGTGGTGCCGAACGCCGTACCCGGCGCGGGAGGAATCGGCTCGAGGCGCAGATCGGGGAGGATGCGTACCCCGCTGACGGCTCCGCCCTGGGACTCGATCAGCTGAACCTCCAGGGGAGATGCGCGCATAACGGTCAACAGCGCCACGGCCAGGGAACGCGCCCCGGCGTCCGGCGTCCCCGCCACCAGCGGGGAGAACGGGTCGGCCAGGAGCTCCGCCGGGAAGCCCCGCCCGTCGAAGGAGACGGTCCGCCCGTCGTGTGCGTCTTCGACCCGGAAGAGCTCCGCCCCGACCGCCGAGGCGGCCCGCGCCAGCGGGAAGATGAAGGATTCGGCGCTGGGCAGCATGAAGCGCCGGATCTTCTCCAGCGCCCGGGCGCGGTCCACGACGAAGGCGCCGCTGCCCGCCAACTTCCCTTCGGGTTCGGGCAGGGCGATGCCGCGGCCGGCCGCAGGGGGAGGCAGCCCCTGAAGGGCGACGGCGGCCAGCTCGTCGGCTTGGGACGGGCCCGCGAAGGCCCCTCCGCGGAAGCGCAGGAAGCCGCTGCCCGGCGTACCCTTGTCGTAGGTCTTGAGCCAGGAGGAAGCGTAGGGGCCGGAGCCGGCCAGCACGACGCTGACGCAGGAGGCGTCGACGCAGCGCGCCGCCTCATCCGGCGTCCTCATGCCCCAGGCCTTGCCGGCCTCGGTCAAGGACGGCGCCGCGCCCACCTCCCAGTCCCAGCGCACCGGGATGTCGAGCACGGCCTCATGCGTGCCGGTGTCGCTGTTGCCGTCGTGCCCCCCGTCGCGGCGCCCGCGGTACAGGAACGGCACGTCCCCCGCCCAGACCAGACGGCCGCCGGCGTCCATGTAGCGCCGGGCCAGGCACTGCGGCGAGGTCCGGTCGTAGACCGTGTCGGGGGCCGCCCCGTGCACGATGGCGCAGACCGAGCCCGCCGCCCCGCGCGCCACCTTCGCGCGCATCCAGGCGGCCAGGGCGTCGGCGTCCAACGGCTTGAAGCCGTGCGCCTCGGCGAGGCGCCGGGCCGACGCCTCCGCATCGGGCGACCAGGAGGCCGGGTAGCGGGGGTCCGAGAAAACCGCCCGCGCCGTGCCGTCATGGGAGGGGTCGTCCCAGCTGCGCGGCGCGCGGAACGGCTCGGCGAACCCGCGCAGCGCAAAGCGGTAGAGCTCGTTGCACTTGGCGTTCCAATGCGGGCAGCCGAAGGCCCCGCCCCGGTAGCGCAGGAAGCCCTGCAGCGGGTGCTTGGGATTGTAGACCTTGTGCCAGCTGGCCGCGCGCACCCCGACCTGGGTCAGGGCCGTCACCGCCGAAGCCTTGGCGCAGCGCTCGGCGGCGTCGGGCAGCTCCAGACCCCAGGCGCGCCCCGCTTCCGTGACGGCGGGGGGACCTTCCCCCGCCCAGATATGGCTTAGTCCGAGGATCTTCTGCTGGCCGGCGTCCCCCCACTCCTTCTTCGCCCCGCCGCGGCGCCCCTGGTAATAGAAAGGCACGTCTCCGATCCAGACCAGCCTCCCCCCCGCGTCGAGGTAGCGGCGCGCCGTGGTCGACATCCACAACCGCTCGGCTATGGTGTCGGGCGCTATGCCCATCGTCAGCACGCAGACCGTCGTCGGCGCCGTCCCGGCCGCCACCACGGCGCGCATCCAGGCGCCCAGCCGCCGGGCGTCCAGGACGACGAAGCCGTGACGCTGGGCCATATGCCCGGCAATCAGCTCCGGGGAATGGACCCAGCCCGACGGGTAGTCCGGGTCGTAATAAGCGACCAGCGACAAGGACGCGTCGTCCACGGCGTCAGTATATAAGGAGGGTCAGGGACGCGCCAGGCGGGCCAGGAAGGCCCGGATGCGCCGGGCGTTGGCTCCCAGGTCGCCGCGCCCGAGCCGGGACTTAGAGCGCATATGGACGGCGCAGCCCCCGGGCGCGGGGCGGACTTCGACGACGACATCGTCTTTGAACCGCAGGAGCCCGGTCGTCGCCACCGCTTCGAGGCGCCGCGCGGCCGCATCGTCGCCGACGACCTCCCAGCGCGGCATGGCGGCGGCCAAAGCCCGGACCCGCTCGTAGCAGGCCTGCGGAGCCGCCTTGAGAGCCAGCGGGGCCAGGTCCGGGTAAGCGAGGCGCTGCACCTCGGCGTTCCCCGACGGGTAGCCCAGGTCCCGGCCCTTGTTGGCCTGAGCCAGCGCGACGTAGGCCGGCGGCTCCAGGGGAGTCGTCGTCACATCGTTGATCATCGGGAAAAAGAACATGCCCCACTCTATCAAATGAGCCGCCCCGGCTTGACGGGGGGCGCTACGCGGGGCACACTAAGGGTGATGCATGTCAGGACGCTGGACATCAGGGCCGCCACCCGGTTCGCCGCCATCTTCGCCCTGCTGGTCGGGGCCTGGTTCCTGGTCAGGATGCTCAAGCCTCGCGAAGCGGAGCTGACGGGCTTCGACTCCCGGAACGCCCAGTTCGGAGACATGAGCTCGGCGGCCGAGAAGCGCACCCGGACCGCCGAGGACGACCCGACCTCCGGGCTCGACATGGTCCCGTCGTCGTCCCTGCCCGTCGCCTCGCCCCAGGAGCCCGCTCCTCCCGCCCCGGCGGAGCAGCCCGCGCAGGCCGCCGCCCCCGCCCCCGCGCCCGAGCCGGCCCCCGCGCCCGCGCCGGCCCGCAAGCAGCGCGTGCGCCCGGCCTTCCAGAAGGTCGAGTCCGCCATGGAGGGTCAGGCCGCCACCACGTCGGCCTTCATGGCCGCCCCGCAAGACGCGAAGCAGGAATCCGAAAAGAAGAAGAAATGACCGTCCGCGCCTTGACGGCTGGGGCCGCGGTCATCCTCTCGCTGGCCTGCGCGAAGCCCGCGGCCGACGACACGGCCCCGGCCCCTCAGGCGACGGCCGCGGCCCCGGCCGGGGACGTCGTCCTCTTCGTGGGGGATTCGCTGACGGCCGGCTACGGCGTGGCGCTGGAGGAGGCCTACCCCGCCCTCGTCGAGGAACGCTGGAAAGGGCGCGGCCTGAAGGCCGTCGCGCGCAACGCGGGGGTCAGCGGCGCCACCTCGGCGGGCGTGCTCGAGAACATCGCCTGGAGCCTGACCCCGGACGTCGCCGCCGTCGTCGTGGCCGTCGGCGCCAACGACGGCCTGCGCGGCCTCGACCTGGCGCGGATGGAGGAGAACATCGACGCTGTCCTTGCCCGCGTCCAGGCCTCCGGGGCGCGCGCGGTGCTGGCCGGCATGAAGCTTCCGCCGAACTACGGCGCGGACTACGCCGCGCGCTTCGCGGAGGTCTATCCCCGTCTGGCGCGCCGCCGCGGCGTCCCGCTCATCCCGTTCCTGCTCGAGGGCGTCGCGGGGCTCAAGGAGATGAACCAGCCCGACGGCATCCATCCCAACGCGGCGGGTCACCGCCGCATCGCGGACACCGTGGATGCGGCCCTGGCCAAGGCGGGCCTGCCGTGAGCGCGCCGCCGCTGCTCGAGCTGCGCGGCGTGGCCAAGGACTACCCCGCCCCCGGCGGGTCCCTGCGCGTGCTGCACGAGGCATCGCTGACGGTGGCGCCCGGGGAGTCGATGGCCGTCACCGGCCCCAGCGGCTCCGGCAAGTCGACCTTGCTCGGCCTGATGGCGGGCTTGGAGCGCCCGAGCGCGGGGACCCTGCTCTGGCGGGGGCGCGACATGACCGCCCTGAGCGAGGACGAGCTGGCCGCCTGGCGGCGCGTTTCGGTCGGCTTCATCTTCCAGAACCACCGCCTCGTCGGCGCCCTGAGCGCCCTGGAGAACGTGATGCTCCCGCTCGAGATCTGCGGGGTCCCGGGGCCGCAGGCCCGGGAGCGGGCGCTGGGCGCGCTGGCGGCGCTCGGCCTGGCCGAACGCGCCGAACACCGCCCGCACCAGCTCTCCGGCGGCGAGCAGCAGCGCGTCGCCATCGCGCGCGCCTACGTCCACGCCCCGGCCCTGATCCTGGCCGACGAGCCCACGGGCGCCCTCGATGGAGACACCGCGGCCGCCGTCCTCTCGTCCTTCCTGGCCCTCAACGCCGAGAAGGGAGCGGCCCTGGTGCTCGTCACGCACAACCCCGAGGTGGCCGCACGCCTGGGCCGGACCGTGCGCCTGGCCCGCGGCCGGCTGGCGTGAAGGGCCTGGCCCTGCGCCTGGCGCGCCGGCGCTGGCGGCGCCTGAGCTTCCTCGCCTCCTGCCTGGCGGTCGGCATCGCCTTCGTCGCCGCGGGCGACGCGCTGATGGCGTCCGTAGGCCGGGCCGTGGCCTCGCGCGCCCGCGACATCCTGGGCGGGGACCTCGAGCTGTCCAGCGCGCGTCCGTTCACACCGGCCGCCGAGGCCGCGCTCTCCGAGCTGTCCGGCCGGGGCGCCCGCCTGACCGCCGTGACCGCCTTCTCCTCGATGCTGACCGCCGCGCGGCCGGACGCCGTGCCGCGCCTGGCCGCGGTGCGCGCCGTAGAGCCGGCCTACCCGCTGCGCGGCGCGGTCGAGACGGAGCCCCCGGGGGCCTTCGGCGCTCTGTTCAAATCGGACGCCTGCATCGTCGATGAGGCCGCCGCGGCCCAGCACGGCCTCAAGCCCGGCGACCGCGTTCGCCTGGGGGACCTGACCCTGTCCGTGGCGGGGCTCGTCACCCGGGACACGGGCCGGACGATGCGGGCCTTCCAGCTCGCGCCGCGAGTCTTCATCGCCCGGGGCCTCGTGGAACGGACCGGGCTGGCCCGCTTCGGCGCCCGCATCCATCACGAGAGGCTGGCCGCCCTTCCCCCGGCGCGGGACCCCGAAAAGGAGGCCAAGGCCGCGGCGGCCGCGCTCGAGGCGCGGCTCGCCGACCCCTACGTGTCCGTGACGGCCTATCCCGACGCCGAACCGACCACCCGCCAGGCGCTGGGGCGGCTGACCGGCTACTTCACCCTGACGGCGCTGGTCACTTTGCTCCTCGGGGCCGGCGGGATGGCCTCCGGGATGTCGGCCTTCCTCGATGAGGAGCTCGAGACGGCCGCGCTGCTGGGCGCGCTGGGGCTCAAAGCCTCGGAGACCGCGGCCGTCTACCGCAGCCTGTGCGGGATGGTCGGCCTGCTCGCCGGCGCGCTGGGGACCCTGGGCGGCTGGCTGCTGGCCGCCGCGGCCCTGCGCCTGCTCAAGGACCTTCTCGGCCTCGAGCTGCCGGTGGGCGCCCCCTTCGACCCTTGGTCCGCGCTGCAGGCGCTGGCCGTGGCGCTCGGCTGTGCGCTGGCCGTCTCGGAGGCCAAGGTCCGAGCGCTGGCCGCCGTGCCCCCGCTCGAGGTGCTGCGCGAGAAGGCCGAGCGCCTGCCGCCCACGCCCCGCGGGACCCTGGCCCTGCTCGCGGGGGCGGCCGTCGCCGTCTACCTGTTCGCGGCCCACAAGACCGGCAGCCCGGAGACGGCGCGCTGGTTCGCCGCCGCCATCGTCGGGACGGCCGCCGCCCTGGCCGCCGGCTGCGCCGCGGCGCTGCGGCTGATGGCGGCGGCCGCGGCCCGCCCAGGCCTGCCGCTGGCGGCCCGGCTGGGCCTGAACTCCCTGGCCCGGCGCCCGGCCCGATCGGTGGCCTTCCTTTTCACGCTGGCCGCCGGCTTCGGCGTGCTGGGCGCCTTGGACCTCGTGCGCCGCAGCCTCGCCGCTGAAATCGCGGCCGGCCGCGGCGCAGGGATGCCGGACCTGTTCCTGGTGGACGTCCAGCGCGGCCAGCTCGACGGCGTGCGCGCCCTGGCCCGCCGCTGGGGCTCCGGGGAACCCTCCTTCGCCCCCCTCGTGCGCGCCCGCCTGCAGTCGGTCAACGGCGCCCCCCTGGTGCGCCGCGAGGAGACGGACCTCGACCAGGAGGAGCGCGGCCGCCAGCGCTTCCTGCTGCGCGAGTTCAACCTGACCTACGCCGACGCCCTCAACCCCTCCGAGACCCTGGCCGCGGGGTCCTTCTGGGGCCCGGGCGAGGCGGAAGGGCTGGCCAGCCTCGAGGAGTCCTTCGCGCGCCGCACCGGCCTCGGGCTGGGCGACACGCTCGTCTTCGACGTCCAAGGACGGCCCGTGCCCGCCCGCGTCGCCTCGCTGCGCCGGGTCGACTGGCTCGCGATGCGCCCGAACTTCTTCGTCGTCGTGCCGACCGCCGTCCTCGCCGCGGCCCCCCAGTTCCACATCGGTTCGCTGGCGGTGCGCGACCCCGTGCGGGAAGCGTCCTTCCGCCGCGCCCTGGCCGAGGGCTTTCCCAACGTCTCCGTCATCGACGCCGGCGCCATCCTCGACCAGGTGTCGGCCCTGCTGCGCGTGCTGCTCGCCGCCCTCAAAGGCCTGGCCTGGTTCTGCGTGGCGGTCGGCCTCCTGGTCCTGGCCGGGACGCTGGCGGTGGGTCAGCGCGAGCGCCGCGCCGACGCCGCGCTGCTGCGCGCGCTGGGGGCGCCGACGCGCCTGCTCGTCGCCTCCGACCTGTGGGCGTTCGGGGCCGCGGGGGCCGCGACCTTCGTGCTCGGGGCGGGGGCCGCCTATGGGCTCGGGGCGGCGCTGGCCCTGCGCCTCGACGTCGCCTTCTCGCCCGACGCCCCGGGCCTGGCGGCCCTGCTCGGCGCGGCCTTGGTGCTGCCCGCCGCGGTCGGGCTGCCGGCGGCGTCGCGCGCCTACGCGGCCTCGCCCCTCGAGACCCTGCGCCGCGAGGAATAGTAGAATCCGGGCGTGCCCGGCGAATCCATCCTGGTCGTCGAAGACGAGCGCTCGCTCCTGAAGGTCCTCCGCTACAACCTGGAGAAGGAAGGCTACCGAGTCAGCGAGGCCTCGGACGGGAAGGCCGCCCTCGCCGCCGCCCGCAAGGTCCTCCCCGACCTGGTCCTCCTCGACGTGATGCTGCCCGGGCTCGACGGCTTCGAGGTCTGCAAGGCCCTGCGCAAGGAGAGCGAGGTGCCGGTGCTCTTCCTGACCGCGCGCAAGGAGGAGCTCGACCGGGTGCTCGGCCTGGAGCTCGGCGCCGACGACTATGTGACCAAGCCTTTCAGCGTCCGAGAGCTCCTCGCGCGCGTGAAGGCCGTCCTCAAGCGCGCCGGCCGCCCGCGCCCCGCCGCGGCCGCGCGGCGCTTCGGCCCCCTCTCCGTCGACTTCGAGCGCTACGAGGTGCGCGTCGGCGCGAAGGCCGTGGAGCTCACCCCGACCGAGTTCAAGCTGCTGCGCCTGCTGGTCGAGGCCGACGGCAAGGCCCTGACCCGCGACGCCGTCCTGGAGCGCCTGTACGGAGCCGACCGGTCCCACGAGCTCGACGAGCGCTCGGTGGACCAGCTGGTGGCCCGACTGCGCGACAAGCTCGCCTCCGAGTCCGGGCGCGTGGTGACGGTCAAGAACGTCGGCTACCGCTTCCGGACCACATGACCCTCTTCCTCGCCGGCCTGCTGCTGGGCCTCGCCGCGGCCGGCGCCGCCGCGCTGGCGTGGCGTCGGCGCGTGCTGGAGCGCGAGATCGGCGAGCTCAAGCGCCTCTCCGAGGTGCGGCGCGAGTTCGTCGCCAACGTCTCGCACGAGCTGCGCACGCCGCTGGCGTCCATCAAGGCCTACGCCGAGACTCTGTCGCAGGGGGCGCTCGAGGACGCCGAGAACCGGGCCGGCTTCGTGGCCGAGATCGAGGCGGCCGCCGACCGGATGGCGAACCTCGTCGACGACCTGCTGAACCTGGCCGCGCTGGAGTCCGGGCGCCGGCCGCCCGTCTTCGCCCCGCTGGCCCTGGGGAAAGCCGCGGCGGAGGTCGTCGCCGTCCTGATGCCCCTGGCCGGGCGGAAGTCGGTCGTGCTGCGCCTCGAACCCTTCCACGACATCCCTCCGGTGCGCGCCGACCGCGAGATGGTCAAGAGGGTCTTCGTCAACCTCATCGAGAACGCCATCAAATACTCCGGCGACCGCGGCGTCGTGCGGGTGGGAGCGGAGGCTTCGGGGGACATGGTGACGGCCTGGGTGAGCGACAACGGGCCGGGCATCCCGGCCGAATCCCTGCCGCGGCTCTTCGAGCGCTTCTATCGCGTCGACAAGGCCCGCTCACGCGAGCTCGGGGGCACGGGCCTTGGCCTGGCCATCGTCAAGCACATCGTCGATGTCCACGGCGGGACGGCCTCGGCCGAGAGCGTCGTGGGGGAAGGCTCCACCTTCCGCTTCACGCTCCCCGTCCACCGGGGCTAGGAGGACGCCCGGCCCGGCTGTCACACGGCCGTCACACGCGGCCCATCCCCCTCCTATGGGGTCTCGTCTTCGAGTCAGGTAGCATCTCACCGTCGCCCGCAGCAGGGCCACGGAGGAACAATGGGATTCTCTTTCATGCCGCGCGAGGAAAAGTTCTTCGACCTCTTCGAACAGCAGGCGCAGCACAACCTCGACGCCGCCAAGCTCTTCCTCGACATGGCCAAGTCCTGGTCTCTGGACGGCGAGCGCTTCCGCAAGCTCCAGGAGATCGAGCACGAGGCCGACATAACCACCCACGAGATCTACGACCGGCTCAACCGGACCTTCATCACCCCCTTCGACCGGGAGGACATCCACGCCCTGGCCAGCGAGCACGACGACATCGTCGACCTCATCCAGTCCATCGCGACCCGGATGCAGCTCTTCCACATCGAATCGACCGGGGCCGACTTCATCGGCCTCGTCGAGGTGCTCTTCAGCGCCACCGAGAACGTCAAGAAGGCGGTCACCGAGCTGCGCAGCCCCGAGAAGTCCCGCCGCGTGATGGACTACTGCATCGAGATCAACCGGCTCGAGAACGCCGGCGACCGGGCGCTCGAAGCCGCCATCGGCAGGCTCTTCTCGGGCAAACCCGACCCCCTCGAGGTCATCAAGTGGAAAGAGGTCTACGAGGGCGTCGAGACGGCCATCGACAAGTGCGAGCACATCGCCCACCGCATCGACTCCATCCTCGTCAAGCAGGCCTGAGATGGAGCCGCTCCACGCCGTCATCGTCATCGCGGGCCTGGCCTACCTGTTCGACTTCCTCAACGGGATGCACGACGCGGCGAACTCCATCGCCACCGTCGTGTCCACCCGGGTCCTCTCCCCGCGCAAGGCCGTGGTCTGGGCGGCCTTCTTCAACTTCGTGGCGGCCTTCGGCTTCGGCGTCCATGTGGCCGGCACCATCGGGAAGGGCCTGGTCGACCCGGCCGTCATCGACAACGCCGTCATCGCAGGGGCCCTCATCGGCGCCAGCCTCTGGGACTGGCTCACCATCGTCTTGGGCATCCCGGTCAGTTCGTCGCACGCCCTCATCGGAGGGCTCGTCGGCGCCGCGGTGATGAAGGCCGGCCCCGCCTGCCTGCTCACCAAGAAGCTCTACACCACCATCGCCTTCATCTTCATCTCCCCGATGGTCGGGCTGCTGTTCGGCTTCCTGCTGATGGTGGCGGTGAGCTGGATCTTCCGGCGCCGCTCCCCCAGCCAGGTAGACAGCTTCTTCAGGGTCGGGCAGCTGCTGTCCGCGGGCCTCTACAGCCTCTCCCATGGAGCCAACGACGCGCAGAAGACCATGGGCATCATCACGGTCCTGCTCTTCACCAACGGCTACCTGACCGGCGAGTTCCATGTGCCCACATGGGTGATCCTCTCCTGCCACGCCGTCATCGCCGCAGGGACGATGATGGGCGGCTGGAAGATCGTTCAGACCATGGGGAACAAGGTGACGAAGCTCAAGCCCGTCGGCGGCTTCTGCGCCGAGACGGGCGCGGGGATATCCATCATCATCTGCTCGTTGGCCGGGATCCCGGTCTCCACCACGCACACCATCACGGGCGCCATCGTCGGCGTCGGCTCGACCCATCGGGTGAGCGCCGTCCGCTGGGGCGTGGCCAGCCGCATCGTCTGGGCCTGGGTGCTGACCATCCCCTGCGCCGCAGTCACCGCGGCGCTGACCTACCTGGTCGCACGGCAGGTGTTCTGAGCCGGAGCCTCTAGAGCGCCGCGAAGCGGTCGGTGGCGTCGAGCAGCGCGGTGCGGTTGGCCGGCTCGGCCATCGCGTGGCCGGAGTCGGCCGATATCAGGAGCTCCCCGTCCGGCCAGGCCTTCTTGAGCAGCCACGCCGTCTCGAACGGGCAGACCACGTCGTAGCGGCCGTGGATGATGACGCCCGGGATGCCCTTGAGGCGGCCCGCGTCGGCCAGCAGCTGGTCGTCGCGCTCGAAGAAGCCCTTGTTCACGAAGTAGTGGCACTCGATGCGCGCGAACGCCTCGGCATGGCGGTCCTCGGAGAACTTCGCCATCAGCGCGGGGTCCGGGAACAGCTTGCTCGTCGCCCCTTCCCACACCGACCAGGCCCTGGCAGCCGCCATGCGCACCGCCCGGTCGTCGGAGGTCAGCCGCTTGTGGTAGGCCGCCATGAGGTCGCCGCGCTCCGCCGCCGGGATGTGGTCCCGGTAGGGCTCGAAGGCGTCAGGGTAGAGCAGGCTGGTCCCGTCCTGGTAGAACCACTCCAGCTCGCGCCGGCGCAGGGTGAAGATGCCGCGCAGTACCAGGGCCTTCACGCGGGCCGGATGCGTCTGGGCGTAGGCCAAGGCGAGGGTCGAGCCCCAGGAGCCGCCGAAGACCACCCAGCGCTCCACCCCCATGAAGGTCCGGAGCTTCTCGATGTCGGCCACCAGGTCCCAGGTGGTGTTCTCGCGCAGTTCCGCGTAGGGCGTGGACTTCCCGCAGCCGCGCTGGTCGAATAGGATGACGCGCCAGCGCTTCGGGTCGAAGTAGCGCCGGTGCGAGGGGTCGATGCCCCCGCCGGGCCCGCCGTGAAGGAATACGACGGGTTTGCCGTCCGGGTTCCCGCACTCCTCCCAATGGATGGAATGGAGTTCGGAGACCTTCAGCATGCCTTCGCGGTACGGCTCGATTTCGGGGTATAGCTCTCTGGTCACGGCGCGAACATATCATTTTGGCTAGAATCCCCGGCATGGGCCTCAGCGTCTCCAGGCTGTTCGTCTATCCCGTGAAGTCCCTGGCGGGCATCGAGTCGGACAGCCTGAGCGTCGGGTTCCGAGGCCCTAGATTCGACCGGGAGTGGGTCGTGGTCGGCCCGGACGGGGTCTTCCTCAGCCAACGCAAGCACCCGCGGATGTGCCTCATCGCCTGCCGCCTCGCTGAGGCCGCCCTGACCCTGAGCGCCGCGGGACGCCCCGACCTGGCCGTCTCTCTGGAGGCGCCGGGGCGGGCCCGAGTGACGGCCAGCGTCTGGGGCGACGCCTGCGCGGCGCTCGACGAGGGGGACGCCGCCGCGGCCTGGCTGACGGCGGCCATCGGCGCGCCATGCCGCCTGGCCCGCATCGCCCCGGGTTTCCGCCGGCGCCTCGAGGAGCCTTATGGGCGGCCCGGGGATTGGACCGCCTTCGCCGACGGGTTCCCCCTGCTGGCCGTCACGGAGGAGTCCCTGGCCGATCTCGGCAGGCGCGCCGGGAGGACCTTCGAACCGGAGCGCTTCCGGCCCAACATCGTCGTGCGGGGCGGCCCGGCCTGGAGCGAAGACGCGTGGTCGGTGCTCAGGGCGGGAGGCGTGGCGCTGCGGGCGGCGAAGCCCTGCGAACGCTGCGCGATCACCACGGTCGACCCGCGCACCGGCGAATCCGGGGCCGAGCCGCTCAAGACCCTGGCCGGCTTCCGCCGCCGCGGCGGCGGAGTCCTGTTCGGGATGAACCTGGTGCCTGTGTCCGAGGGCGTGCTGCGCGTCGGCGACGCCCTCAGCGCCTAATCAGGCCGAGTAGGTCCGGCCCCAGGAGTCGGTCCAGATGAGGCGGCCGTCCTCGCGCAGGTTCCAGCTCGACGGGCGCTCGAAGACCTTCACGCCGTTCTTGTAGAGCCCGTTCCAGGAATCCTGCCAGGCGACGTCGCCGGTCCGCGCGCAGAGCGTCCAGCGCGAGGCGCGCCCGAGCTTCTCCTCGTTCTTGTAGAGGTCTCCCCAGGAGTCGGTCCAGGCCACGTCGCCGGTATGGTCGGCGATCGAGAAGTTCGAGGAGCGGCCCAGCTCCTTGTCGTTCTTATGCAGGTCGCCGCTGGAGTCCACCCAGGCCACGTCGCCGGTGTAATGCGCCATCACCCAGCGCTGCGCCCGCCCCATCTCCTTGTCGTTGATGTGGAGGAGGCCGTAGGAGTCCATCCAGACCACGTCGCCGGTCACCATCGCCAGCTCGTAGCGCGACGCGCGCCCGAGCTCGCGGGATTCCTTATAAAGGCGGCCGTAGCTGTCCAGCCAGGCCACGGTCCCGTCGCAGGAGGCCTTATAGGACTGGGCCGAGCGTCCCAGCTCGACCCCGTTCTTGGAGATGGTGCCGTTGTAGATGGACACGACCGGGAGGTTGCCGCAGGGCAGCGGCAGCTCGTTGGGCCGCACGAAGGCGGCGCGGCGGCGCTCGAAGCGGCGGCCGGCCTGCCCCAGCGCGGGCTGGAGCGTCCCGACGGCCTGCGGCAGCAGGGCGGCCGAACCCGCGCTGAGCGATTCCAGCGTCGTCCCTCGGGCTCCCGAGGCGAGCGAAGCGAGGATGAGTCCTAAGGTCATGGCTTTCATATAGGTCCTCCGAACCATGGGATTATAACCCAGGACGGCGTCCCTTGCGCGCCTCAAAACAGCCGCGCATACTGGGGCGATGGAGGACCCGAGCGCCCGCCTCGTCGAGACGGGGTCTCTGCGCGTAGACCGCGCCAGGGCCCTCGACAAGCTCCAGCGTTTCCAGCTCGGCGACCCGACCCTCGGCTTCTATTTCTGGGTGCGCTGCGCGGTCGCCTCGCGCGCCACCCGCGTCGACCTGTGGCCCGGATGGACCTCCTTCAAGATCCGCTTCGACGGGGAACCCCTGACCAAGATGGACCTGCGCGACCCCTACGCCGTGCTGTTCGGCAGCGAATCCACGGACCGCGCCAAGCACCTGGCCTACGGCCTGCTCTGGGCCTTCCGGCTGGGGGGGCGCGGCGTGTCCTTGACCTCGGGGCCCGCCGACGGGCGGCTGCGCCTCAGCGCGGCCGCCTTGGCCGGGGAATCCCTCGTCCCCGTCAAGGACGGGGAGACCGACACCATCCTGAGCGCGGAGGGGATGTGGGGCAGCTTCGCCAGCCGCCCCTGGGCCCCGCCGCGCCAGGAAGCCCCCGACATGCTGGGCCTGTGCCCCGCCTCCGTCCGCATCGACGGCAAGGAAGTCGTGAGCAGGAGCGGCCCTCCCGGGGTGGTCGTGGAGAGCCGCCTCCCCGAGGCGCTCGGAGGAGGCCGCATCCGCCTGCGCGCCGGCGGCGTGCGCCGCGCCAGCCGCAGCGAGGCCGTCGTCCACCTGGACGGGGTCTCGGCGGGACGCTTCGACTATCCCAGCCGTTTCGTCCGCAGCGAGGCGTTCTTGGAGAGCCCCCTGCTCACCCTGGACGCCTCGCAGACCAGGGCCGTGCGCGACGCCCACCTCGACTCCCTCTGCGACGCCGCCGCCGGCATGGAACGGGAGCTCCTCGGCCGCATCCTCGATACGGGGCCGGGGGGGTCCCCGGGAGACCTGTCGGCGGCGCGCGAGGCGGGCTGGACCCTGCTCAACGACCCTCTCAAGGACAAGGCCGACCCGCTGCTGGCCAAGCTGTGGGAGAAGCCGCTCTATGAAGGCCGGACGGGCGCCGCGCTGTCCTTGGCCGAGGTCCTGGCGGAGGGCTGGTTCGACGACCGCCTCAAAGGCCTGCAGGCCTGGGAGACCGTCGGGCTGAAGGTATTCCTGACCCGCATGCGCTCGGGGATGCGGAAATGAGCGGGGAGAAGCGCGGCTTCCTGCAGCACCCGTCGGCCCCCCGCGTGCCGGGCTATATACTCACCCGCCCGCTCGGCCGCGGCCCCCAGGCCGAGGTGTGGAAGGCCTACCAGGAGAGGACGGGGAAGTGGGTGGCCGTGAAGGTGTTCACGGACCGGGACGCCTTCGACTGGGAGGCCCTGCGCGCCAACACGGAGAGGTTGGTCCGCCTGGACCGCCACCCCAACGTGGTCTCCCTGCTCGACGCGGACCTGTCCGCCGACCCGCCGTTCTTCGCGATGGACCTGATGGAGGACGGCTCCCTGGCCGGGCGCATCTCCTCCGGCGAGGCCGTGAGGCCCCAGGATGCCGTCTCTTGGTTCGAGGACGCCGCCCGGGCGCTGGCCTACCTCCACGGCAAGGGTCTCATCCACGGCGGGCTCAAGCCGGCGAATATCCTCATCGACGAGCAGGGCAGGGCCCGGATCTCCGACCTCGGCCAGGCCAGGCGGGCCGGCGCGGGAGACGAGGCCGCCGCGGACGCGGGAGCCGACCTCCGTGCCCTGGCCGACGCCCTCGCCTCCGTCGCCGGCAAGGACGCCGACGAGGACCTCTCGGCCATCCTGGCCAAGTGCCGGAGCGCGGCCGACGGCGCCGCCTACGGCTCGGTGACCGCGCTGCTCGCCGACCTGGAGGCCCGGCGCGGACGCCTGCCGGTCAGCCCGCTGGCCGACAGCCGGGCCTACCGCCTCAAGCGCTTCCTGCAGAGGCACACCGCGGCGGCCGTCCTGGCGACCGCCTGCGCCGGGGCCGTCGCCACGGGGGTCTACCAGGTCGCGGCCAAGAACGCGGCGCTGACCAGCGAGCTGGCCTTCTCGTATTCCGAGCGCGCCCGCAACGCGCTGCTGCAGGGCCAGCCGACCGCCTCGGCCCTGCTCTTCGCCAAGTCGAACCTGCTCAAGCCCTCGGCCGCCGCCCGCCGGGACGCGCTGGCCGTCCTGGCCGGGTTCGCGAAGCCCCGCGCCTCGTGGACGCTGGGCGAGCCGGTGCAGGCCGTGGCCGCCTCGCCGGACGGCGGCCGCCTGCTGGCCGTCGGCGAGCACACGTACCACCTCTATGACGCCCAAGCCTCCCTCCCCCTCTCGCGCTCGGACGGCGGCCTCAGCGTGGGGTTCATCGGGCCGGAGTCGTCGGTCCGCTTCGGCGGGTTCGGCGCGCGCGCCCTGCTCTGCACCACCTTCGGGAAGCTCAGCCTGCTCGACGTCCAGACCGGCGGGGTCCTCGCGGAATTCCCCGGCGAGGCCGGCGCCTTCTCCACGGACGGCAGCCTGGCGGCCGCGGTGCAGATGGAATCCGAGGTCAAGGGCGGCCCGAACATCGTCCTCCATGACGGCCGGACCGGGAAGCCCACGGGGGTGAGGATGCGCCATGCGATGCCCGACGGGCAGGGCGTGCGCATCGACCTGAGCCCGGACGGGCGGAAGCTGGCCAGCGTCGGCGGCGGCGTGCTGCGCATCTGGGACACGCGCACCGGGCGCAAGATCGCCGAAGACATCGACTTCGGCAGCGCCGACGGCGGGCTCTTCATCGGGGCCACCCAGCGCGTCTCCTTCGATCCCAGCGGCACGCGCCTGCTGGTGCAGACCTATTCGGAGGCGATGCAATTCGACGCTCACACCGGACGCCTGGTCGCCGGCCCGATGCGGCACGAGGGCCGGGTCTTCTCCTCCGCGCAGAGCGGGCCCTCGGTGGTCACCGGCGGGGAGGACGGGGTGGTCCGGTTCTGGTCCGGGAACACCATCCTCGGCAACCCCGCCCCCCCGGCCATGCGCCATGTCGGCACGATCCTCGCCGTCGCCATGAGCCCCCGGGGCCACGTGGTCGCCTCGGCGGGCGAGGACGGGACGGTCCGCTTCTGGGGCGCCGGGGTCTGGGAGCCGTTCGGCCCCATCCTCCCGCACCAGGCGGGGGTGACCTCGCTGGCCTTCTCGGCGGACGGGAAGACCCTTGTCACCGGCTCCCGCGACGGCGTCGTCAGGACCTGGGACGTCCCCGAGCCCCAGGAATCGCCGGCGCTGTTCCGGGGGGATATGTCCGCCTTCAGCCCGGACGCGAAGACCATGGTCTACTCTGTCGCCGGGGAAGGGGTCTTCCTGCGCTCCGTGGACGACGGACGCGACCTGGCCCGGGAGCTGACCGGACCCGGCCCGGCCCGGATGGACTTGGCGCGCTTCGACGCCTCCGGCTCCCGGGTCATCGTCGCCGGCCTGGGCTCCGACGAGGTCTGGGTCTGGGACACGCGCACCGGCAAGAAGGTCTCGGGCCCGCTGCGCCACCCCGACCCGACGGAGATGCGCGGGAGGCCGGCGGCGGACATCTCCCCCGACGGGACCTTGGTGGCGGCCGGAGGAGGCAGGGCGGAGGTCGTGTTCTGGGACGCGGCGACGGGCGCCCCGCGCGGCCCCGCCATCCCGGCCAAGGACCCGCCGTCCGCCCTCTCCTTCTCCCCCGACGGCAAGCGCCTGGCGCTCGCGGCATATGACAAAGTCGAGGTCTGGGACGTCCCGCCGGGCCCCAAGCCCGTCGTGCAGATCGCCGCGGGCGGCAACGAGGCGGTCTGGAGCCCCGATGGGCGGCGCCTGGTCACCGGCGGGCTCTCCGACCGGGCCGTGCGCGTCTGGGACGCCCGGACCGGGGAAGCGCTCGGCCCCCCCCTCGTCTTCGGGGAGTCCCTGATCTTCCTGGAGGTCAGCCCCGACGGACGGCGTGCCGCGGCCGCCTCGGTGGACGGCACGGCGCGGCTCATCGACCTGGAGACGGGCTCCGTCGTCGGACCGCCGCTGCGCCATGCGGGCTCCCCGCGCGGCGCGGCCTTCTCTCCCGATTCAGGGGTGCTGGCCTCCTGCGGGCTCGACGGGACGGTCTACCTCTGGGACGCGCAGACCGGGGCCCCGACCGGGCGGCCTCTGCGCCAGGGAGGGACCCTGGGCGCCCTGGCCTTCACGTCCGACGGGCGCCGGCTGTGGGTGGAGGGCAACTGGCGTGTGCGTGCCTGGGACCTGCCCTGGCTCCAAGAGGAAGTCACCCAGCGGGAGCTGCTCGGCCGCGTCGAGGAGGCCACCGGCCTCCGTCTCGACGAGCGGGGGACCGCCCTACCTCCCCAGTTGCCCCCCGCCGACTAAAAGCGATATCATCGGGTTTCCCGACCACGATGCGCCGAGAGGTGACATGCCCGCCCTTTCCCCGTCCCGCGCCGCGAACGATTCTCCCGTGACCGCCCAGCCCGACGCCTTCGCTTCGCCCGACCGCTTCGAGACGCGCCACATCGGCCCGTCCGACGCCGACCTCAAGGCCATGCTCTCCGAGCTCGGCTACCCGACCCTCGATGGCCTGATGGACGCCGCCGTGCCCAAGGCCATCCGGCTGGCCGCCGCCCCGGCCCTGCCCGCCCCCGCCTCCGAGCAGCAGGCGCTGGCCGAGCTTGCCGCCCTCGCCGCGAAGAACAAGCTCTGGCGCTCCTACATCGGCTGCGGCTATTACGGGACTCTGACCCCCGGCGTCATCGCCCGCAACATCCTCGAGAACCCCGGCTGGTACACGCAGTACACCCCGTACCAGCCGGAGATCTCCCAGGGCCGCCTCGAAGCCCTGCTCAACTTCCAGACCATGGTCTGCGACCTCACCGGGCTCGACGTCGCCAACGCCTCCCTGCTCGACGAGGCCACCGCGGCGGCGGAGGCGATGAACCTGGCCTTCTCGGCCAAGGGCTCCCCCGAGCGCCGCGTGTTCTTCGCCGACGCCGACGCCCACCCCCAGACCCTGGCCGTGCTGCGCACCCGGGCCGAGCCGCTGGGCATCGAGGTGGCCGTCGCGCGGGCCGACGCCTTCGACTATTCCCGCAAGCCCTTCGGCGTCCTGCTCCAGACCCCCGCCAGCGACGGAGCCGTGCGCGACCACGCCCCGGCCGCCGCCGCCGCCCACCGGAACGACGCCTTCGTCGTCATGGCGACCGACCTGCTGGCCCTGACCCTGTTCAAGTCCCCGGGCGAGATGGGCGCCGACTGCGCGGTGGGCTCGGCCCAGCGCTTCGGCGTCCCGCTGGGCTACGGCGGGCCCCACGCCGCCTTCATGGCCGTCAAGGACGCCTACAAGCGCCAGATGCCCGGCCGCCTCATCGGCGTCTCGAAGGATGCCAAAGGGCGCCCGGCCCTGCGCCTGTCCCTGCAGACCCGCGAGCAGCACATCCGCCGCGAGAAGGCCACGAGCAACATCTGCACGGCCCAGGTCCTGTTGGCGGTCATGGCCTCGATGTACGCCGTCTATCACGGCCCCAAAGGCCTGAGCGCCGAGGCCGGGCGCATCCGCCGCATGACGCTGGCGCTGGCCGCCGCGCTGCGGGCGCTGGGCTGGCGCCTTCCCGACTCAGACCTGTTCGATACCCTCAAGCTGTCGGGCGACGCCCGGAAGCTGGCCGATGCCCGCGCCCGCGCCGAGCAGAAGGAGATCAACCTGCGCCTCTACGAGGACGGTTCCCTGGGGCTCAGCCTCGATGAGACCGTCACGACGGCCGACCTGGCCGACCTGCTCTGGGTCTTCGGAGGCCAGGGGACGCCGGCCCCGGCCGACGCCCCCGTCCCCCCCGCCCTGTCCCGGGGCAAGGCGTTCCTGACCCACCCGGTCTTCAACTCCTACCATTCCGAGCACGAGATGCTGCGCTACATCCGGCGCCTGGAGGCGAAAGACCTCTCGCTGACCACCTCGATGATCCCGCTGGGCTCCTGCACGATGAAGCTCAACGCCACCAGCGAGATGCTCCCCGTCTCCTGGCCGGCGTTCTCGCGCCTGCACCCCTACGCCCCGGCCGAGCAGGCCGCCGGCTACGCCGAGCTGTTCCGCCAGCTGGAATCCTGGCTGTGCGCCGTCACGGGCTTCGCCGCCGTGTCGCTGCAGCCCAACGCCGGCTCGCAGGGCGAGTACGCCGGGCTGCTGGCCATCCGGGCCTATCACCGCTCGCGCGGGCAAGGCGCGCGCGGCGTCTGCCTCATCCCGCAGTCGGCGCACGGCACGAACCCGGCATCGGCCGCCATGGCCGGGATGCGCATCGTCGTCGTCGCCTGCGACGCACAGGGCAACATCGACCTGGGCGACCTGGCGGCGCAGGCCAAGGAGCACGCCGCCGCGCTGGCCGCGCTGATGGTCACTTATCCGTCCACGCACGGCGTCTACGAGGCCGGCATCAAGGACGTCTGCCGCATCGTCCATGAGAACGGCGGCCAGGTCTACATGGACGGCGCCAACCTCAACGCCCAGGTAGGCTGGACCCGGCCCGGGGACATCGGGGCGGACGTCTGCCACATGAACCTGCACAAGACCTTCTGCATCCCGCACGGGGGCGGAGGCCCGGGGGTGGGCCCCATCGGCGTGGCCGCGCACCTGGCGCCCTTCCTGCCCGGGCACCCGCTGCGCAAGCCCGGCGCGGCCGGAGCCGTCAGCGCCGCGCCTTGGGGGAGCGCCTCCATCCTTCCCATCCCCTGGATGTACATCCGCATGATGGGCGGGACCGGCCTGGCGCGCGCCACGGCGGCCGCCATCCTCAACGCCAACTATGTGGCCAAGAAGCTCGACGCCAGCTACCCCGTCCTCTACAAGGGCGCCGGAGGCCTCGTCGCCCACGAGTGCATCCTCGACCTGCGCGGCATCAAGGCGGTCTCGGTGGACGACGTGGCCAAGCGCCTGATGGACTTCGGCTTCCATGCCCCGACGATGTCCTTCCCCGTCACCGGGACCCTGATGATCGAGCCGACCGAGTCCGAATCCAAGGAAGAGCTGGACCGCTTCATCGAGGCGATGCGCAAGATCCGCGCCGAGATCGCCGACATCGAGTCGGGCAAGGCCGACAAGGCCGACAACCCGCTCAAGAACGCCCCGCTGACGGCCCAGGAGGCCTGCGCCGACTCCTGGACCCACCCGTACAGCCGCGAGGCGGCGGCCTATCCCGCGCCATGGCTGAAGCGCCACAAGTACTGGCCGTCGGTAGGGCGCGTGGATGCGCCCTACGGAGACCGCAACCTGGTCTGCTCGTGCCCCCCACCGGAGTCCTATGCCTAGAAAAGCCAAGACGAAGCTCAAGGAATCGATCACCGGCAAGTACGTCTACGACGCCAAGACAGACCGCATCGTGAAGGTCTCCGACCGCATCCCCTCCGTCTCGGGACGCCGCTCGAAATCCTCCCCCTGCGGGGAGGGCGCCTGCCCCCCTAGAGGCGGCGGCTGCGGCAACGGCCCCTGCGGGATGTCCTAGCAACGGTGTCAGACATTCGGAAGTTTCGATAACTCGATGTTATCGAAACTTCCGAAACTACCGAAAGTCTGACACCGTTATGGGTCTGTCGGCGACGCGGACGGCCATTTTTCGGACGGCGGCGATGACGGCGGGGTCGAGGCGGCAAGGGCTTCCTTTATAGATGTCCTCGCCGGTGGGCGCGAAGACATAGCTGGACCCGTCGTACTCCCAGGCCGGGTCGCGCCCGGCGCGGTTCACAGCCGCCACGAAGGCCTGAGTGAGGATGGCGTGCGCCGAACACAGGGTCCGGTACTGGTAGGTCTTGTGCGGCCCCCCCACCCAGTTCGACGAGACGAGGACGAGGTCGGCGCCGGCCTTCGCATAGGCGTGGAACAAGGCCGAGAAGCGCACGTCGAAGCAGATGGCCAGCCCCACCTTCCAGCCGCGGTAGTCGAACAGGGTCCCGCTCTCCCCGGCCGCATAGCATGCCGACTCCGGCTCCGCCCCCCAGGTGAAGAGATGCGTCTTGCGGTAGAGGCCGGCGATTTCGCCGTCGGGCGCCACCACGGCCAGGGTATTGAGGGGCTTGCGACGGTCCTCCCGGTTCACTTCCGGGAACCCCGCCGCTATGCCCGTCCTGAGGCGCCTCGCCAGGGCGCGCAGGGCGGCCACCGGCGGGGCCGGCGGCTCGACCGCGTAGGCGTGGGGGTCCTTCGTCACGAAACCGGTCAGCGTCATCTCGGGGAAGAGGAAGAGCACGGACTCCGGAGGGACCTCGGGCGCGGCCGCGAGCCGACGGCGGATTTCCGCCTCCATCGCGTCCAGGTTGGCGCCGGGGTCCTTCCAAGCCAGGTCCAGCGGGACGGGCTCCACGAAAAGGGGCAATCGGTCCATGGCCCATCTTACCACGCGGCGGCCGCTTCAACAATATAGGCCCTTCGGGGCCGTTTCTAAAGACCGAAAGACCTGCCGTGACGGACCCCGGCCGGTCTATAATTTTCTCCATGCTCAGACCCCTCGCCGCAGCCCTCTGCGCCCTGCTCGCCGCGGCCCCCACCTCCGCCCAGGTCGGCGGCCTGTTCGAAGGGAGGCGCGGCAAGGCCCCGGCCTTCTCCCCCCTCGTCGTCCCGGAAGTCAAGGGCGAGGCCAAGGGCTGGCAGCCCGCCGCGCCCGACGAAGAGCCCGGCGACACCAACCCCGGCGCCCCCGAACGCTCCGGCTTCTGGGACCGCCTGCAGAACAACGCCTTCGACCAGATTTGCAAGAACATCAAGCTCAAGCACCGGCAGTCCGTCGCGGTCGACGGCGTGGGTGGAGCCGGCGTCACCGTCAACCGCGAGCTCCAGCGCACCGCGGCGGGGACCTTCGCCCTCGTCGACCGCGCCTCCCTCGACCTCTCGCTCGGGCTGGGACAGAGCCTTTTCCAGGACGCCGTGGGCGGCGTCGGCCTCAGCGTCGGCGCCAGCGTCAGCGGGGAATCGGCCGTCATCCGGCCCCTGGGCACCAAGAAGTCGTGCGACGAGGTCAAACGCCTCGTGAACGTCTTCGACTTCAAGGCCGCGCTCCCGCTTTCCGCCGAGCGCGTCGCCCGCATGCAGGTGGGCGAGCTCTGGCGCATCCCTCTCACCCTTCACATCGGGGCCGGCATCGGCGCTTCGCTGGGCGAGCTGCCCGCCTCCATCTCGCTGGGCCGCGGCAAGGAAGGGCGGGTCTCGGCGACGCTGTTCCGCCTGTCCGAAGACCAGGTCCGGTTCCGCCTGCGCATCGACAAGGCCGACATCCGCAACCGCGGGGGCGAGGTCGTCTATTCCATCCCCGGGGCCGCCCTGGGCTTCCCGGAGGTCGACACCATCATCGTCGAGCAGCTCGTGAAGCTCGTCAACCGCCAGGTCGCCCGGTCGCTCTCGCGCTACCTGACCGCCCGCATCGGCCTGGCACAGCCCAAGCGCACCGGCCGCATGATCCTCATCGAGTTCATCCTCGACCCGCGCGACCAGGCCCAGATGACCGCCCTGCGCCAGCTGATGCGCGGCGACCTCAACGCGCTCTCCCTGCTGTGGGACCTCCTCTCCAAGGCCGGCCGGGCCCTCAACGGAGACCGCCGCGCCGAGGAGGAGGCCGGCGAGGTCGTCGACCGGCACTCGCAGGAGCTCGGGCGGCGCCCCGATTTCGTCGGAGCCGACGACTACGAGCGCCGGAACTCGCGCTTCTGGTTCAAGCTGCCCATCCTGGTCGACCATGAGAACAACTCCGGACGCGAACGCGACACGGTCCTCATCGTCGATGAGACGGGCGGGCAATACGAGGTCCACAAGGCGGACAAGCGCAAGGAGACCGGCTGGCTCGACGTCCCTTTCCTCGGCGAGATGAACAAGCACAACACCCAGCGCACCGCCCAGGTGATGACCTACCGCGACGCCGCGGGGAACTCCAAGGAGCCCGTCGCGGTCTTCCTCAGGCAGGAAGGCTTCCTGCGTTCCGGCGCCGGCACCGCCCGGGGGATGGCGGAGGAAGCCGACGCCATCACGCGCCTCATCGGCACCCGCGGCAACGGGACCAACGACGGCGCGGCCCTCCCCGTCGAGACGCTCTTCCCCAAGGACAGCCTCACCGTGCCGGCCGCCGACCACGGCCCCCGCGACACGGACACCGGCCCCACGGAGAAGACCTATCACCGGGGCATCTCCGCCTTCACCCTCGTCTTCGGCCGCAAGGCGGTGGAGGACATCGTCAGCGCGCCGGCCGACGTCGTCCTGCGCTCGTATGTGAACGCCCTCGGCTACGCCGAGCAGGAGCTGATGAAGCGGGTGCTGCCGCTGCTCCGCATCGAAGAGGGCGGAAAGGTCTCCTACCGCGAGCGCGACGCGCTGAAGGCCCTCGGATACGACGGCTGGCGCGACGAGAACGCCTCGGGCGCGCTCAGCGAACTCTCCCAACTGGCCCAGACCGCCACGGGCCTCATCCAGGACCTCGCCAAGGCCCGGGCCGCGGCGTCCCCCGAGGACCGCGCGAAGCTGTTCCTCGAAGTGATGGCGGGAGACGGCCGGGCCGGCCTCGCTTATGAGGCCGCGATGAAGGTGCTCGTCCAGATGGCCGACCCCGCCGACGTAGCCGGGGAGTTCTTCGTGAACGTCGAGAAGGGGCGCAAAGGCGAGAAGGACGTGACGGCGCGCCTGCTGCTCAACAAGGACCTGGGCGACGGGGCCTTCATCGGCGAGGCGTCACGGAACCGGGCCCGCTTCGCCGAGCCCTCCATCCTCGTCGACTAGTCAGTAGGCCGGCTTGAGCCGCTCGAGCGCGGCCTCGAGGCGCCGTTGGAAGTCCGGGGCCAGCACGTCCGCGCAGACCGCGTAGCGCACCAGCGGCTCGCCGCCGCCGCCCCGGAAGTGCACGCCCACCAGCCCGGTCTCGGAGATGACCAGCCGGTTGAAGGCCTCGTGCGCCGGCATCTCCCTGGTGCGGGGGTCCGTCTCGAGGTCGATGCCCAGGACCCTCTTGGGGACGCGCCAGAGGGTGAAGAACCCGGCCTCGGTGGGACAGGCCTGGACGAGCCCGGCGGCCGTGAGGCGGGAGATCACGTACTCGAGGCGGCGCGAGTAGAGGCCGCGCAAGGCGGCGAGGTCGGCGCGCACGGCGGCGCCGTCCTTGAAATACTCGCCATAGGCCGCCATCACATGGGGCACGGGCCCGGATTCGGTGTTCCCCTTCACCAGGACGAAGTCCTCGATGAAGTCCTTCGACCCGACCATCGCGCCCAGGCGGGCGCCGGGGTCGTTGAAGGATTTCGAGACCGAATACAGCTCCGCCCACTCCAGGCCCGCATGGTCCTTGGCCACGGCGGCCAGCGGGACGCTGCCGTCCTCGGTCAGCCCGGCATAAGCGGCGTCGTTGACCAGCCGCGCCCCCGAGTCGAGGCAGAAGCCGATGAGGCCTTCCCATTCCGCGGCCGTGGCGCCGACGGCGGCAGGGTTCCCCGGCCGTATGACATAGACGAGGTCCGGGCGGTCGACCTTGGCCGAGAACAGGGCCGCCTTCAGGCTCGGAAGGCTGAGGCGCATCCCGTCCTCGGGAGCCAGCGGCCAGACGACGCGCTCCGCGCCGAGGTAGGCTTCGGACCAGGTCCCGATGACGTCGTAGGCGGGCAGGTTCGACACGACCCGGAAGGAGCGGCGGCGCGCCTTGTCGGGGAGGTGCAGGCCGCAGGCCAGCGGGATGAGGGCGCCGGCCGTCTTGATGCCGGGGATGGGGACGCAGCGCAGGTGGGGATGCTCCCCCACCCGGATGCGGCCGTGGAGCTCGACCATGGCGGGGGCGAAGCCGCCCAGGTCGTTGTCCTCGGCGTAGGTGTGCAGCTCGAAGCGCGGGTCCGCGGCGAAGCGCCCCTGCAGCCGCAGCAGCCCGGCCGGCGGCAGGCCGTCGGGGTTCCCCAGAGAGAGGTTCAGCGCCTTCTGCCCGGATTTCGATTCGTATTCGCGGATGAGGACGTAGATCAGCTGGAAGAGGTTGATGCCGGCGGCCGGGATGCGCCTCACGTCAGGGCCTCGTCGGGGATGTCCGCGCGGGCGATCGAGGAGCCGTCCGCCAGGACGACCAGGCGCTCGATGAGGTTCTCCAGCTGCCGGACGTTCCCCTCCCAGCGGGCGGCCATCAGCGCCTGCATGGCGTCGGCGGCCAGCACCGGAGCGGGGCGGGAGTGCTTCTCGGCCGCCCGGGCCAGGAAGAATCGGGTCAGCTCCGGGATGTCCTCGCGCCTGTCCCTGAGCGGCGGGAGCAGGATGGGGACGACGTTGAGGCGGTAGTAGAGGTCCTCGCGGAACCTGCCCTCTGAGACGGCCTTCTTGAGGTCGGCGTTGGTGGCGGCGACCACGCGCACGTCCACCTTCAGGGTCCCCGTCCCTCCGACGCGGTCGAACTCGCCCGACTGCAGGACGCGCAGGAGCTTCACCTGCATGCGCGGGCTCATCGTGCCGGCCTCGTCGAGGAAGATCGTCCCGCCGTCGGCCAGCTCGAACTTCCCGGGCTTCTCGCGCAGCGCGCCGGTGAACGCCCCCTTCTCGTGGCCGAAGAGCTCGGCTTCCAGCAGGTCCTCGGGGACCGCCCCGCAGTGGACCTTGACGAAGGGACCCTCGCGCCGCGGGCCGGAGGTGTGCAGCGCGGCCGCCACCAGCTCCTTGCCCGTCCCAGTCTCCCCGAGTATGAGGACGGTGGCGTCGGAGGGGCCGGCCTTGCGGATGAGCGCATAGACCTTCTCCATGGCCGGGCTGGCGCCGATGAGGGGCCGCTCCCCCCCGGCGGGCGCCATCACCCACTCGCGGGACGCCAGCGAACTGGCCGCCAGGGCCTGGCCCACGGCGCGTTTGAGCTCGTCGAAGTCGAGGGGCTTGGGCAGGAGGTCGTGGGCGCCGGCCCGCATCGCCTCCACGGCGTCCGGGACGGAGCCGAAGGCAGTCATGAGGATGACCGGGACGGCGGGGAGGCGCTTCTTGGAGTCCCGCAGAAGCCCCAGGCCGTCCCCCCCCGGCATCTTGAGGTCCGTCAGGACCAACGCGGGCTTCTTCTCGAGGGCGCTGGCCCCCTCGCGCGCGTCCTTGGCCAGCTCCACGGCCCAGCCCTGGGCCTCCAGGAAGGCCTTCAGCACCTTGCGATGGTTCGCCTGGTCCTCTACGACGAGGATGAGCGGCCGGTCCGCGTCCATGGGGCTAGGATACCAAACGGGCCGCCCCTGGCGCGCCCTCCCCAAGACGGCTATCCTTCCGGCGTGGACGACCTGATCGAGCTGTCCTCCTACGACGCCGGCTGGCCGGCCGCCTTCGCGGCGGAGCGGGACGCCGTGCGCGCCGAGCTGGGCGGCCGCATCGGACAGGTCGAGCACATCGGCTCCACCGCCGTGCCGGGCATGGCCGCCAAGCCCACCATAGACATCATGGTCGGGGTCGAAGACCTAGTCGTCGACGATACGGTGGTCGGCCCGTTGGCCGCCAGGGGCTACCGCTACCTGGGGGAATACGGCATCCCCGGACGCCACTTCTTCCGCAAGGGTTCCCCCCCCACGCACCACCTGCATTGGGTGCGCACCGGCGGC
This sequence comes from Elusimicrobiota bacterium, assembly GCA_016218495.1. Lineage (GTDB taxonomy): Bacteria > Elusimicrobiota > Elusimicrobia > UBA1565 > UBA1565 > SCTT01. The sequence goes on along the minus strand of JACRDU010000074.1, from coordinate 14,511 downwards.
GACTTCTGGTGGAAGCAGGTCGTGTTCAGGGACTACATGCGCGCCGCCGCGGAGGACGCCCGGGCGTATGAGACGCTCAAGCGCGGGCTGGCCGACCGCTTCCACAACGACCGGGCCCGCTACACGGCGTCCAAGTCGGAGTTCGTCTCCTCGGCCCTGGAACGCGCCTGGCGCTGGAGCAAGGCGCCGCTGGTGGTCTTCGACCTGGAGGCCACCTGCTGGGAGTCCGGGACCGTCCTGGAGCGCCAGGAGACCATCGAGATCGGGGCGGTCCGCCTGGGGGCGGACTTCGCCGCCGTCAGCGAGTTCCAGAGGTTAATCCGGCCCAAGGACGAGCCCACGCTGAGCCCCTTCTGCCTGCGCCTGACCGGCATCCGCCAGGAGGAGGTGGACGCAGCGCAGGAGTACCCCGCCGTCCTCGCCTCCTTCGCCGACTGGGGCGGGCCCGGCCCGATTCGCTACGCCTCCTGGAGCACCTACGACCTTCGCCAGCTGCGCTCGGACTGCCGGCGCCACGGCGTGCCGCTCCCGCCTGCGCTGGAGTCCCATGTCGACCTTCGCCAGCGCTTCGCGGAGGCGCGCAAGGTCGAGCCCCCGACCATGAAGCGCGCGCTGGAGCTCCTCGGCCTCCCGCTGGAAGGCGCGCACCATCGGGGGCTCGACGACGCGCGCAACACCGCGCGCATGGCCCGCGCCGTCATGGGCCCCGCCTAGAAGAGGGCGGCGGCGGCCAGGACCGCCAGCATCGCCGCCGCGATGGCCGCCCGGCCCGCCAGCGACGCGGCCAGGCCCAGGCCCGCGCCCAGGGCGGCCTTGGCCGATTGGTCGAGCGGCCGGCCGGCGAACACGGATTCCGCCAGCAGGGCTCCGGCGAAGGCCCCGGCGAACATGCCCAGCAAGCCGCCCCACAGGCCCAGCACGGCCCCCGCGCAGGCCCGCCCATGCCCCAGCGCGTGGCGCCCATCCGGCGCGCGCCCCCCAGCGTCAACAGGACCTGCATCCACTCGGCCAGCAGGGTCAGCGCGGCCAGGCCGGCGACGGTCCACCAGGACAGGGCGTCGGGGAGCATGACCTTGCTGAAGACGGCGGCCAGCAGGATCAGCGGGGTGCCGGGGATGCCCGGCAGGAAGACGCCGGCCGCCCCCGCTAGTGCGAGGGCGGCCGTGACCAGCCAGACGGCGGCCGGAGTCAATTAAGCGCTGACGGCGGCCTTGTGATGGGGCTTGCCGTGCTTATGGCCATGCCCGCCCGTCCCGGCCTTCGCGGAGGCGTTCAGGGTGCTGATGCGCATCCCGTAGAACGAGTTCCACACGAAGTACAGGCCGACGACGAAGAGCACGATGCCGACCATGCGCGCGGCCTCGGGCGCGGAGACGGCGATCTCGACGGCCAGCAGGCCGAAGAGGGTGGTGAACTTGATGATGGGGTTCATCGCCACCGACGAGGTGTCCTTGTAGGGGTCGCCCACCGTGTCGCCCACGACGCAGGCGGCGTGCAGCGGGGTGCCCTTCTCCTTGAGGTCCACCTCGACCACCTTCTTGGCGTTGTCCCAGGCGCCGCCGGCGTTGGCCATGAACATGGCCTGGAACAGCCCGAAGATGGCGATGGAGATCAGGTAGCTGGCGAAGAAGGTCGGATCGAAGCAGGCGAAGGCCAGCGTGAAGGAGAAGATCACGCCGAAGATGTTCATCATCCCGTTCTGCGCGTACTGCGTGCAGATGGTGACGACCTCTCGCGAGGCCTCGATGGACGCCTTCTCCCCGTCGAGCTTGATGTTCGCCTTGATGTACTCGACCGCCTTGTAGGCGCCGGCCGTGACGGCCTGCATCGAGGCCCCCGCGAACCAGTGGATGACGGCGCCGCCGGCGATGAGGCCCATCATGACCTTGGGGTCGAGCAGGTCGAGCTTGAGGCTCAGGAGCAGGATGATCGAGAAGATCATCGTCGTCGCCCCGATGACGGCCGTGCCGATAAGGACGGGCTTGGCCGTGGCCTTGAAGGTATTACCGGCCGAGTCGTTGTCCTCGAGGTTGTGCTTGCCCTTCGCGAAGTCCGGCTTGAAGCCGTAGTCCTTCTCGATCTCGGCCGAGATGCCCTTGATGTTCTCGATCTGGGAGAGCTCGAAGACCGACTGCGCGTTGTCGGTGACCGGGCCGTAGGAGTCCACGGCGATGGTCACCGGGCCCATGCCCAGCATGCCGAAGGCCACGAGGCCCAGGGCGAACACGGACGGATAGGCCATGAACTGGTCGAGGCCCATGTGGGCCACGACCGTGGCGCCCAAGACCAGGCCCGCCATGACCATGCCCTTCCAGAAGGCGCTGAAGTTGCCCGCCACGAGGCCGGAGAGGACGACCAGGGAGGCCCCGCCTTCGCGGCCCGACGAGACGATCTCCGCCACATGGCCGGACTTCGAAGAGGTGAAGACCTTGGTGAACTCCGGGATGATGGCCGCCGAGAGCGTCCCCAGCGAGATGATGGCGGAGAGCTTCCACCACAGCCCGGCTCCCATGTCGCCCAGGAGGGCCGAGCTGACGGCGAAGGTCACGACCATGGAGACGAGCGAGGTGACCCAGACCAGCGAGGTCAACGGGGCCTCGAAGTCGAAGCGGTCCTTGTCGGCGTAGAGGGCCTTGGAGAGCGCGCCGTTGACCCAGTAGGACACCAGAGAGGTGACGATCATCAGGATGCGCATCGCGAAAATCCAGACGATGAGCTTGGCCTGGATCAGGGAGCCGCCCTCCATGAGGACGAGCTTCCCGTCGGGCCCGTGGACCATGCCGGCGGCCAGGGCGATGAAGCTGATGAGCGCGACTCCGGTGACGCCGTAGGTCTCGAAGCCGTCGGCCGTCGGGCCGACGGAGTCGCCGGCGTTGTCTCCGGCGCAGTCCGCGATGACGCCGGGGTTGCGCGCGTCGTCCTCCTTGATGTTGAAGACGATCTTCATGAGGTCGGAGCCGATGTCGGCGATCTTGGTGAAGATGCCGCCGCAGATGCGCAGCGCGGAGGCCGCCAGCGACTCGCCGATGGCGAATCCCAGGAAGCAGGCGCCCGCCGCGTGGCTGGGAACGAAGAGCAGGATGCCGATCATCATCAGGAGCTCGACACAGATGAGCAGCACGCCGATCGACATCCCCGAGCGCATCGGGATGTCCATCACGGGATAGGGCTTGGCGCCGAGGGAGGAGAAGGCCGTCCGGGAGTTCGCGTAGTTATTGATGCGCATCCCGAACCAGGCCACGGAGAAGGAACCCAGGATGCCCAGGACCGAGAAGGCGAAGACCATGGCGACGGTCGCCGCCGGCATGTGCATCAGCATCCCGAAGTAGACCACGATGCAGGCCCCGATGATGGCTTCGAGGACCAGGATCATCTTGCCCTGCTGGATCAGATAGGCCTTGCAGGTCTCGAAGATGAGCTCGGAGACCTCGAGCATGGACGCGTGGGCGGGCAGGGCCTTGATGCGGGCCGCCTCCCAGACTCCCCAGACGATGCCGAGGCCCGAGACGGCGAGGCCCCAGCCTAGGATGCTCGTGCCGGAGACCTCGCCGCCGAAGAGGGTGAAGGGGACGGCCAGGTCGGGCAGATGGAGCTCTAGCTCGCTGGCGGAGGCGGCCTCGGGGAAGAGGAGCGCCGCAGCCGCGGCCAACAGCCAAGGGAGGTTCTTCATGGGTTTCATTCTCTCACCGTAACGGCGTTAAGGGGGGATTTCCGTTCAAGGGCCAGATTGTAGCAAAAAGGTCCAAGCGCTGGAATCAGGCCCTTCCTTTATATAGGATTGCGGAATCCTCGGAGGACCCATGTCTACCACAGCCGCTCCCGCCGGCGAAAAGATGCTCAGCTTCCACGAGAACGTCATGCTCGCCGTCGAGAAGGCGGGGGCTCTCACGGACCTGCCCAAGGGGCTGCTCGACCAGATCAAGATATCCAACGTCGTGGTCAAGGTCAATTTCCCGGTCAAGACCTCCCGCGGCTACGAGGTCATCAGCGGCTGGCGCGTCCAGCACAGCCACCACAAGCTCCCCGCCAAGGGCGGCATCCGCTATTCGATCCTCGCCGACCAGGAGGAGGTCGAGGCCCTCGCCGCCCTGATGACGTTCAAGTGCGCCATCGTGGATGTCCCGTTCGGCGGCGCGAAGGGGGCCATCAAGATCGACCGGCGCAACTACACCGAAGAGGAGCTCGAGCGCATCACGCGGCGCTACTCCGCCGAGCTCATCAAACGCAACTGCATCGGCCCGGCGCTCGACGTCCCCGCCCCCGACTACGGGACCGGCGCCAAGGAGATGGCCTGGATCGCCGACACCTACGCGGCGTTCCACCCCAAGGACATCGACGCCCTCGGCTGCGTCACCGGCAAGCCCGTGACCCAGGGCGGCATCCGGGGCCGCGTCGAGGCCACCGGCCGCGGCATCGTCTACGGCCTGACCGAAGCCTGCCGGAACGCCAACGACATGGCCAGGCTCGGCCTGCCCCCCGGGCTTGCCGGGAAGACGGCGGTCGTCCAAGGCTTCGGGAACGTCGGCTTCCACACGGCGAAGTTCCTGGCCGAAGCCGGGACCCGGGTCATCGCGGTCGCCGAGTGGAACGGCGCGGTCATCAACGCCTCGGGCCTCGACATCCTGGCGCTCGACGAGCACCGCAAGGCCACCGGCAGCATCCTGAACTTCCCCGGCGCTAGGACCATCCCCAACGGGGCCGATGCGATGGAGCTCGACTGCGACATCCTGGTCCCCGCCGCCCTCGAGAACCAGATCACCAGCCTCAACGCCCCCCGGATCAAGGCCCGGATCATCGCCGAGGGAGCGAACGGCCCGACCACGATGGAGGCCGAGGAAATCCTCCTCGCGAAGGGATCCATCATCATCCCCGACGTGTTCCTCAACGCCGGCGGCGTGACGGTCTCCTACTTCGAGTGGCTCAAGAACCTGTCCCATGTCCGCTTCGGGCGCATGGACCGGCGCTTCGAGCAGAAGGCCTACGAGCGGATGCTGACGGCCATCGAATCCTCGACCGGCAAGCGCTTCGCCGATTCCGAGCGCAACCTCATCACCCACGGCGCCGACGAGATCGACCTCGTGAACTCGGGCCTCGAGGATACGATGATCTCGGCCTACCAGCAGATCCGCGAGGTGATGGCCCGCGACCCCCGCATCAAGGACCTGCGCACGGCCGCCTTCGTAAGCTCCATTCAGAAGGTGGCCACCAGCTACCTCGAGCTCGGCGTCTTCCCGTGACCGTGAGCGGAGCCTTCTCCGGAGCCTTCGCCGGACGAAGGGTCCTCGTGACGGGCGACACGGGGTTCAAGGGGGCTTGGCTCGCCTTCTGGCTCACCCGCTTGGGGGCGGAGGTCCATGGGCTGTCGCTGGCGCCGGAGGGGGAGCCCAACCTCTTCTCCCAGCTCGGCCTCGGGAACCTGATCCGCTCTCGGCGCGCCGACCTGCGCAGCTTCGACGCCGTCGAAGCAGCGCTCCGCGAGACCCGCCCGGAGGCCGTCTTCCACCTGGCCGCCCAGCCCCTCGTACGCCTCTCCTATGACGCTCCCGTCGAGACCTTCGCGGTGAACGTCATGGGCACCGCCCATGTCGCCGAAGCCTCCCGGAGGGCGGGGTCCGTCCGGGCTCTGGTCTCGGTGACGACCGACAAGGTCTACCGGGACCCGGAAGCCCCGCGCCCGCGCACCGAAGAGGACCCCTTGGGCGGGCACGACCCCTACAGCTCCAGCAAGGCCGCCGCCGAGATCGCCGCCGCCTCGTTCCGTCTGTCGTATTCGATGCCCCTGGCCACGGCCCGCGCGGGGAACGTCATCGGCGGAGGCGATTGGGCGAAGGACCGCATACTGCCCGACTGCATCAGGGCCTTCGCCGCCTCCGCGCCGGCCGTCGTGCGCAACCCCGCGTCGGTCCGTCCCTGGCAGCACGTCCTGGAGCCCCTCTCGGGCTACCTCTGTCTGGGAGCGGCCCTCCTAGGCGGGAAAGCCGGGGCGGCGGAGGCGTGGAACTTCGGCCCGTCCGAGGATTCGGTCCCTGTTTCGGCGGTCGCCGACGCCGCGGCGGCGGCGTGGGGCGACGGCGCCTCCTGGAAGGCCTCGGGGACGCCGGGGCCGCATGAGGCGGCCGCGCTGCGTCTGGACTCCGCGAAAGCCCGCAAGAGGCTCGGCTGGGCCCCGGTCTGGGACCATCGCCGCGCCATTTCCGAGTCCATCTCCTGGTACAAGGCGTCCATGTCCTCCGTGTTCGACGCGCGCGCACTCACCGCCGCCCAGATCGAACTCTACCGCGCCGACGCCGCCGCAGCCGGGGCCGCATGGGCATGACGGAGGCGCAGGCGCGGGAGGCCGTGCTGGCCGCCGTCCGGGCCTACCATGCGGTCCGCTTCGCCCCGCAGCCCTTCGTCCCGGGCGAGACCTACATCCCCCCCTCCGGGAAGGTGTTCGACGCCGCCGAGCTGGAATCCCTCTCGGAAGCGTCGTTGGACTTCTGGCTGACGACCGGGCGCTTCGCCGAGCGCTTCGAGGCCGACTTCGCCCGGCGCCTCGGGGCGCGCAAGGCGCTCCTGGTCAATTCGGGGTCGTCGGCCAACCTGCTGGCCCTGGCCGCCCTGACCTCCCCGACCCTGGGCGAGCGGCGCATCCGGCCGGGCGACGAGGTCGTGACGACGGCGGCGTCGTTTCCAACCACGGTCAATCCCATCCTCCAAGTCGGCGCCGTCCCCGTCCTCGTGGACGCGCAGGCTCCGACCTACAACGCCCTGGCCGAACGCGTCGCGGAGGCGGTCGGACCGAAGACCAAGGCCATCGTCCTCGCCCATACGCTGGGCAACCCATTCGACGCCGCCGCCCTTGCGAAGCTGGCCGAAGAACGCTGCCTGTGGCTGGTCGAGGACTGCTGCGACGCGCTGGGGGCGTCTTTGAACGGCAAGCCCGTCTCCTCCTTCGGGGCGGCGGGCACCTTCAGCTTCTATCCGGCCCATCATATCACGATGGGGGAGGGCGGGGCCATCGTCTCCAGCCTCGGCCGCCTGCTCAGGCCCCTGGAGTCCGTCCGCGACTGGGGCCGCGACTGCTGGTGCCCCCCCGGCAAGGACAACACCTGCGGCAAGCGCTTCGGCTGGACCCTGGGCGGGCTGCCCCCCGGCTACGACCACAAATACACCTACTCCCACCTTGGCTACAACCTCAAGGCCACCGACATGCAGGCCGCCGTCGGCGTGGCCCAGTTGCCCAAGCTCGACGGCTTCGTCGCGGCGCGGCGGCGCAACTTCGCCGCGCTGACGGCCGGCTTGAAGGCCTATGAGGAGTTCCTGGTCCTCCCCGAGTCCCTGCCCGGCGCCGAGCCGTCCTGGTTCGGGCTGCCGCTGAGCGTGCGCGAGGGCGCCCCGTTCTCGCGCGAGGCCCTCACCCGCTGGCTGGAGGATTCTAAGGTCGGCACCCGCCTGCTCTTCGCCGGGAACATCACCCGCCAGCCCTACTTCGCCGGCCTCCCGCACCGCGTGGTAGGGACCCTAGCCGGAGCCGACGCCATCATGCGCTCGACCTTCTGGATCGGCGTCTACCCCGGCATCGACGCCCCCAGGATCGCCTACATCCTGACCCGCTTCGCCGCCTTCTTCAAAACGGTGTCAGACATTCGGTAGTTTCGGAAGTTCCCTCTCACTTTCAGGGAACCATTTTCCCCCCTCAAACGTACTAGCTTCATGGGGAGACTATTGAGAGTCCACACGCCGGAATCGCTCAACCATGTGACGGGGAAGGGCAATGGCAGCCAAGAAATATTCGGCAACCCGCAGGAGAACCTTCTCTCCCTCGGCATCCTAGACGACGTGCTTCGCAAGACCGGGGCGTGCCTGCTGTCCTACTGCCTGATGGTCAACCACTTTCACCTCCTGGTCAAAGTCGGCCTCATCTCGCTCTCCAACATCATGCAGCGCCTCGAGACCCGGTATGCCAAGGCCTTCAACAAACATCGGGGGCGCCTAGGTCATGTCTTCCAAGGCCGCTTCAAGTCGAAGGTCATTACGGACAAACCCTATCTCCGGAACGTCCTCGCCTACATCCCCAACAACCCTGTCAAAGCCGGGCTTGTCGCCGACCCTGCAGAATGGGCCTGGAGCAGCCATTCCCAAGTCGTCGGGCCCATCCATTCAAGCATGCTCGCACTCGATGAGCTGTTCTCGCTGCTTGGCCGCGATAAGAAATCAGCGCTCCGCCGCTACAAAATTTTGCTCGCCACGAGCGATCTGGAATTCGAACCCAGCTACGATGACGAACCGGGAACAATAGTCCGTCCGCGCCAGGAGGCGGCCCGCCCGTCCCTTGCCGACATCGCGCAGGATGTCATCGGGTCCACCGGCATCGATTTCCCGCATCTGCGGAGCAGAACGAGAACCCATGGGGTGAGCGATGCGCGCCGGGCGTTCTGCCTGCGGGCCGCCGCCAGAGGCTATGGGGTCTCCGAGATAGCCGCGTTCCTGGGCATCTGCCCCAGCAGCGCCCATTCCCACATCAACCCATAGGCGCGTCGGCCGTCGCCGAAACTCAGACTCCCGATATTCGCGGCTCTCGGAACTTCCGAAAGTTCCGAATGTCTGACACCGTTGTCAGCGGGAGAGCTTCTTGTAGTGGATGCGGCGGGGGCGGGCGTCCTCGCCTAGGCGCTTCTTGCGGTCTTCCTCGTAGTCGGTCCAGCCGCCCTCGAAGAAACGCACCGTGCTCTCGCCCTCGAAGGCGAGGATGTGGGTGCATAGGCGGTCGAGGAACCAGCGGTCGTGGCTGATGATGATGCAGCAGCCCGCATAGTTCGCCAGGCCCAGCTCGAGGGCCCGCAGGGTATGGATGTCGAGGTCGTTGGTCGGCTCGTCGAGCAAGAGCACGTTCCCGGGGTCGCGCAGCATGCGCGCGAGGTGGGCGCGGTTGCGCTCGCCGCCCGAGAGGCTCTCGACCGGCTTCTGCTGGTCGGGGCCGGTGAAGTTGAAGTTGGCCACATAGGCCCGGGAGTTGATCTCCTTCTTGCCCAGCGAGACCTTGTCGAGGCCGTCGGTGACCGCCTCCCAGAGGTTCTTGCCGGCTGGCAGGGCCGAGCGCTCCTGGTCCACATAGGAGAACTTGACGGTCTCGCCCAGGGTTATCTTCCCGGAATCGGGCTTCTCCCGGCCGGTCAGCAACCGGAACAGCGTGGTCTTTCCCGCGCCGTTGGGCCCCACGATGCCGACGATGGCTCCGCGGGGGACCCGGAAGGTGAGGTCGTCGAACAGGAGCTTGTCCCCGAAGGACTTGGTGACCTTCTCCAGCGTGATCACCTCGTCGCCCAGGCGCGGCCCCGGAGGGATGTAGATCTGCAGCTCCCGCTCGGTGTCCTCCGGCGAGGCCTTCAGCATGTCCTCGTAGGCGGAGAGGCGCGCCTTGGACTTGGCTTGGCGGCCCTTGGCCCCCGAGCGCACCCACTCGAGCTCGCGCTCGATGGTCTTGCGGAACTTGGAGGCCTCCTTCTCCTCCTGGGCGAGCCGCGCCTGGCGCTGCTCGAGCCATGAGGCGTAGTTGCCCTTGAAGGGGTAGCCCATCCCGCCGCGCAGCTCCAGGATCCACTCGGTGACGTGGTCGAGGAAGTAGCGGTCGTGGGTGGCGATTATGACGGTCCCCTCGTAGTTGCGCAGGTGGTGCTCGAGCCAGTCCACGCTCTCCGCGTCGAGGTGGTTGGTGGGCTCGTCGAGGAGGAGGATCTCGGGCTTGAGCAGCAGCATGCGGCACAGCGCCACGCGGCGCTTCTCGCCGCCCGACAGCGTGGCGACCTTCTGGTCGCTCGGAGGGCAGCGCAGGGCGTACATCGCCCGCTCGAGCTTGTTGTAGAGCTCCCAGGCCCCGACGGCCTCGATCTTCTCCTGGAGCTTGCCTTGCTTCTCCAGCAGCTTCTCCATCGCGTCGGGGTCCATGTCGTCGGTGAAGGAGTTGGAGACCGCGTCGTACTCGGCGAGGAGGGCCTTGGTCGACGCCACGCCCTCCTCGACAATCTCCTTGACGGTCTTCTCGGGGTCGAGCTTGGGCTCCTGTTCGAGGAAGCCCACCTCGTAGCCCTTGGAGCGAGTGATCTCTCCCTTGCAGTCGGAGTCGATGCCGGCGATGATCTTGAGCAGCGTGGACTTCCCCGAACCGTTGTCTCCGATGAGGCCGATCTTGGCGCCGTAGTAGAAGGAGAGGTGGATGTCCTTGAGCACCTGCCGCTTGGGCGGGTAGATCTTGGAGATGTCGATGAGGGAGAAGATGATCTGCTTGGTGTCGACGGTGGTGGCCATGCGGACATTCTAGCAATCTATGTATGATTGCTCCCATGTCGCGTTGGCTGAGCCTGTTGGCCGGCTTCGTCCTCGGAGGCGGGGCCCGGGTCCTGGTCGCGCAGGGCGTCTACGCGGCCGCCGGAACGGCCTTCCCCTGGGGCACCTTCGCCGTCAACCTCTCCGGCTGCTTCCTCATCGGCCTCTTCAACGCCCTGGCCGAGGTCAAGTTCGCCCTGGGTCCGGCCGCCCGCCTGTTCCTGATGGCCGGGTTCTGCGGCGCCTTCACGACGTTCTCGACCCTGATCCTGGAGACGGCCAACCTGGCCGCCGACGGACAGGCGCTGAAGGCCCTGTTCAACTACCTGGGCAGCGGCGTGCTGGGGTTCCTGCTCTTCCGCCTCGGCGCCATCCTGGGCGGGGCCGTCTGATGGAGGGACGATGAAGCTGGAAGGCGACCAGAGGCTGCTCAGGGTGTTCATCGGGGAGAGCGACGCGTGGAAGGGCCGCCCCCTCTACGAGGCCATCGTCGAGGAAGCCCGTTCCCTCCGCCTGGCCGGGGCCACGGTCCTCAAGGGCTTCATGGGCTTCGGCCGCAACGCCCACGTCCACACCGCGAAGCTGCTGGACCTCTCCGAGGACCTGCCCATCGTGGTCGAGGTCGTCGATACCCAGGAGAACATCGCCAAGCTCCTCCCACGCCTCGACACGATGGTGACCGACGGCCTTGTGACCATCGAAAAGGTCCACGTGGTCATGTACCGGGCCGGGCCCGGCCCGAAACGGCGCCGCTAGTAGATGCAGCCGACGCTCCTGCTCGCCCTCCTCCTGCTCCCGCTCCCCTGGGCGCGGGCGGCCGACGCCCAGCCCGCGCAGGACCCCTCCCGCGAGCGCATGGCCGTGCTGCGCTCGGAGATCGAGTCCCTAATGACGGTGATGGAGCCCAAGCTGTCGTCGCTGGAACGCCTGTCCGAGGCTTATGCGCAGGCGAAGGACCCCCGCCCGCTCTTCGCGAACCGCGCCGTGCTCCAGAACGACCTGAGCAAGGACCTCGACCACTACTCCCAGATCGAAGACGAGTTCAACACCCTGCGGGCCAACGCCGACGTCGGCAGCATCGCCGTGATGATCCAGGCCTTCACCAGCGGGAAAGGCCTGCCTCCCGGGGTCGAATCCGCCTATTTCCAGTACAACGACGCGCTGGAGTTCGGCCGGATGGCGCGCGGCTTCCACGAGCGCGTCGAGCGCTCCCGCGCCGCCGACGAGATAAAGTACCGGGCGGCGCTGCAGGCCTACGACACGCGCCAGCGCTGGATCATCGGGACCTCCATCGTCGGGGCCGCCCTGACCGTCCTGATCGGCCTGCTGTTCTACATGCGGGTCCCCGCGGGCCATCCGACCGTCATGGTGACGGCCTCGCCCCGGACCGCCCCGGGCGGAGCCTCCCCCGCGGCCCTCCCCGCCCCTTCCCCCCCGTCCGAAGGCAGGGCGGGGGACGTGCTGGGCTCGAACTACCGCATCGAGCGGATCCTCGGCCGCGGCGGCATGGGCGTCGTGTACGAGGCGGTGGACCTCACGCTGCAGCGCAAGGTCGCCATCAAGCGCATGACCGACGACCTCCTCAACGCCGGCCACGACCTGGAGCTGTTCGTCAACGAGGCGCGCCTCGTCGCCCAGCTCAAGCACTCCCACATCGTCGAAATCCACTCCATCCTGCGCGAAGGCGGCCTCCTCCACCTCGTGTTCGAATACGTGGAGGGGCGCCCGCTCTCCTCCTTCCTGGGGAATGGCCAGCGCCTGAACCTCCACTCGGCGAAGGGCGTCGTGCGCCAGGTCGCGTCCGCGCTCGACTACGCCCATTCTCGCAAGGTCATCCACCGCGACCTCAAGCCGTCGAACATCATGGTGGGCCGGGGCGGCGCGGTCAAGGTCATGGATTTCGGCATCGCCCACCAGGCCAAGCTCACGGTGGCCAAGGCGACCCGGACCGCGGCGTGGGGGACGCCGCCCTACATGGCCCCCGAGCAGGAGCTCGGGCACGCCAGCCGCGAGACGGACCTCTTCTCGCTCGGGGTGTGCCTCTACGAGATGCTGACGACCCAGATTCCGTTCACCGGCCCCAACTTCCTGGCCCAGAAGCGCGAGAGGATCTACACCCCTGCCTCGCGCCTGGCCCCCGAGCTCACGCCGGCCGTCGACGCGGTCATCGCGAGGTCCCTCGCCCCCGACCCGAAGGACAGGTTCCACTCCGGCGCGGAGTTCAGCGCCGCCCTCGATGCGGTGAAGGAGTCCTAGAGCCGCACGCCGAGGGCGGCGAATTGCCGCTCGGCGGCCGCGGCCCAGCCCTTGTTCGCCGCCGGGCTGGCCGGGCTCGGATGGAGGATGCTTCCGACCCGGCATGCGCTGCCCGCCAGAGCGCGCCGCGCGGCCGCCTCGGCGAACTTCCCCACCCCGACGACGAGCTCCGGGCGGAAATGCCGGGCCATCGCCCGCAGGGCCTCGTCGCAGACCGCCTCGAGCGCGGACCTCTCGCCGGCCCGCAGCTTGTCGGGCGTCAGGTTGCGCCCCCCCTCGTCCATGAACGCCAACGGGCAGTAGTTCAGGACGAAGAAGCGTTCGAAGAAGCGCTCCGGCGCGCCGAAGCGCGCTCTGGCCCAGCCCCAGAGGCGCGCCCCGCTGACCTCGCTGCGGCGGGTGGAGAAGCCCGACACCGGGCGCCGCGGGCATTCCCGGGGCGGTCTGCCGACGGGCCCGGACACCCCCAGCCAGTCCCGCACGAAGGACACCTCCCCGAACGGGACGCCGGTCTGGGCCATGCCGAAGGGTCCGGGGTTCATGCCGAGCAGGAGCACCTCGCGCGGCCCCCGCCCCCAACGCTCGAGGTAGGCGCGATGGGGCTCCCAGGCGTATTCCAGGGGGTTGTAGACGAAGGCGACCGGAGGCGCGAAGCGCAGGACGCCGGCCGCGCCGGCCAGCGCGCGCGACGCGCGGACGGCCGGGGTCACGCCGGGCGGGGAGGCGGGGCCGCCGACGCCGCCTGCGGCGCGGGGCCGCCCGGCCGTGCGCCGATGAGGGCGCGCAGGCTCTGAGGGTCGCGCGCCTTGGCCATCGCGACCTCGTGCGATATCTCGCCCTTCTGGATGAGTTGGGCCAGCGCCTGGTCCATCGACATCATCCCGTGCTGGGCCCCGGATTCGATGACGCCGGTCAGCTGGTGGATCTTCCCCTCTCGGATATGGGTGCCGACCGCCGAGTTGAGGATCATGATCTCGCGGGCGCACACCATCCCGCCCGAGAGGCGCGGCAGCATCACCTGGCTGACGACGGCGGTGAGCATCGTGGCGAGCTGGGAGCGCAGCTTGGTCTGCTGGTCGGTCGGGAACTCGTCGATGATGCGGTCGACCGTCGACGGCGCGTCCTGCGTATGCAGGGTGGAGAAGCACAGGTGGCCGGTCTCCGAGGCGGCCAGCGCCAGCGCCACGGTCTCGGGGTCGCGCATCTCGCCGACGAGGATGATGTCCGGGTTCTGGCGCAGCGAATGCTTCAGCGCCGCGGAAAACGAATGCGTATGCATCCCGACCTCGCGCTGGTCGATGATGCTCTTCTTGTCCTGGTACACATACTCGATGGGGTCTTCGATGGTGATGATGTGCTTGGACTTGTGGGTGTTGATGTGGTCGATCAGCGAGGCCAGGGTGGTCGACTTGCCCGAGCCGGTCGGGCCGGTAACCAGGACCAGCCCGCGGGGCAGGTTCGCCAGGCGCACCACCGACGGCGGCAGCCCGATCTCCTCGGGCGTGGGGATCTTGTCGTTGACGACGCGCAGCACCGCCTCGATCCCGTTCTCCTGGCGCAGGATGTTGACCCGGAAGCGGCCGACATCGGGGATGGCGTAGCAGCAGTCGAGCTCGAGCTTATCCTCGAATGTCGTGATCTGCTTGCGGTCCAGCATCGAATAGACGACCTCCTGGCATTGCGCGGCATCCAGGGTGTGGTCCTTCGTGAAGCGCCGCAGCTCGCCGGAAATCCGGGCGATGGGCGGCTCTCCGGGGACCAGCATGATGTCGCTGGCCTTCATTTCGACGGCGGCCTTCAGGATGTCGTAGATATCGGCGGACATACAGTCAAAGGTTAGCCCTCATCCCGGCATCCGTCAAGGTGGACCCCGCTCCAAGTTCACACACTTTTAAGGGCGTGGTTGTTCCCCTCCAACGGATCGCTCGGCCCTCCCGCGGGGAGGGCCTC
>JACRDU010000076.1 GCA_016218495.1 Elusimicrobiota bacterium | reverse complement strand
TCCGCGGGGCCGAAAAAACAATAACAATCAATAAAAAACGCGCGACCCCGGGCGATCTCCTCTGTCATCTCCCGGGGTCCCCTTTCCCGACGTTCACCCGCCGGGCCCGAGGCGGGACAGCTACGGCTGGTACGCACTCACGTCGGCAACGCCACCACACGACGCCGACGGTGCTTCAAACGACCCGTCAAGTCCACATCTCGGCGAGACTACGGCAGCAAGTTCACATCTCGGCGACCCGACACCGTCACGACCACGACCGCTTGGAGGGGAGGTTCTCCCTCCGGCGGGGGATCACCACCCGCCACTCATTAGTGTAAGCGGGAAGCTCCGGCTGTCAAGGGGCGGCGGGCGGCCGCGGGGCGCTCTGGGCCACGTAGGCGGCCAGCTTCTCCTTGACCCTGGCCATCTCGTCGGCCGGCAGCAGGGCGGGCTCGCCGGCCGAGATGGCGCGCAGGTACATCATCGCCAGGGTCTCGGCCTCCACGGTCAGGGCCATGGCGCGCTGCAGGGTGGGGGCGAGGACGATGAGGCCGTGGGAGCCCATCAGGGCCGCCGAGCGGCCTTCCAGCGCTTCCAGCACCCGGTCGGAGAGCTCCTGGGTGCCGTAGGTGGCGTACTCGGAGCAGCGGATGTCCTCCCCGCCGAAGAGGGCGACCATGTAGTGGAAGGACGGGATGGGGCGGCGCAGGCAGGCCAGAGCGGTGGCGTGGCCGCTGTGGGTATGGATGATGGCGCCCACCTCGGGGCGGCGGCGCATGACGTCGAGGTGGATGCGCCACTCGCTGGAGGGCTCGCGGCGCCCGGCCCGAGCGCCGTCGAGCTTGAGGTGGGCGATGTCCTCGGGCTGCATCAGGTCGTAGGGCAGGGCCGTGGGCGTGATGAGGAAGCCTTCCTTGCGCTCGGCCAGGCGGATGCTGATGTTGCCCGCCGTCCCCTGGTTGAGCCCGCGCCGCTCCAGCTCCCGGCAGGTCTCGATGACCTGGCGGCCCAGGGCCAATTCCTCTTCCGTGAACTGGGTCATCCCCAAGAGTATGGACGGCTAGCCCGGGCTGTCAAGTGTGGGGGCGGGATCAGAGGTCGGGTTTCGGGCCCTTCCCCTCGTACCAGAGCTTGAAGGCCTTGAGCTCCGCCATGTAGGAGGCGTTGGAGCCCAGGCGCGCGGCGTTGTCCATCTCCCATTGGTAGGCCGGGGGCTCGGCGCGCCGGGAGGAGAGGAAGGTGACCAGGCTCTGGCCGGAGTGGACGTTCTCGTGGCCGAGGACGCTGGCGCAGATGTTCTCGGAGTTGAAGGCGGTGGGGCCCAGGCGCACATGGCGGCCGACGTTGAAGGCGCCGGGGTTGGTGACGCCCATCGTGGCCACCTTGGGGTCGTAGCGGACGGAGGAGGAGTCCGCCGTGTCCACATCGTACTTCCACTGGGCGTAGCGCCAGGCCAGCTCGTAGTCGTCGGCCCGCGCGGCATGCGCGCGCTCCCGGGGGGCATGGGAGTGGAACAGGGTGAGGTGGGCGAAGACCGGCTTGACCTCGACCATCACGGGCTCGCCCACCACCCGGCCGTTGCGCTTGGGCACGACCACCACGCTCACGGTCTTCGGGTGCTTCTCGTCCTTGGGCTCGGAGAAGGGGGTGTAGAGCCATTGCGAGCGGTCCTTCGCGTCCGGCGCCAGCGAGCCGGTGCCGGGGCGGTAGCCCTCGCCGTGGCGGAGCTCCGCCACCTCCAGGACGACCTCGCCCGGGTCCGCCGCGGCGCCCGGGGCGGGGTGGACCTCGATGAGGGCCTGGCTCATGCCTTCCGGCAGGCGGCCCCAGTCCGTCTCGGCGGCGATGGAGCGGTTGACCAGCTTCAGGACGACCAGGGCCGGGTTCGGCTCCGCCTTGAGGGGCGCCCCCTGGACCCGGGGGACGGCGTCTCCCGCCCGGCCGCCGCGCAGGGAGCCGAAGTCGACGCGGGGGAGGACGAAGTCGGAGGCCTGGGCGCGGGCGGGGAGAGCGATGGTCAGGAGCAGGAGCGCCGCCTTCGCATCCATGGGGTCAGGATACGCGCCGCCCGCCGGGGGCGGCAGGGGCCTTTAGCCGCCGGGCGGGGGAGGCCAAGGACCTAGGAAGATGGCGGGAGCGGGTCCTTCGGGGAGCGGCGGCCTGGGTCCGACGCCGCCTTCCGGCTGGGACCTACGCCCCTCTCGGGGTGGAGGGGGGCCGGCTATACTGGCCCCATGGCCCGATTACTCGTGCTGTCGGTCGCTCTCCTCGTCGGCTCCTCGGCCTCGGCCCAGCTCGTCCAGACCTTAGGCTCGGTGGCGGACGCCTCGCAGCGCGCGGCCTCGCAAGGGGACCCCAACGCCGCCAAGGCGGACTCCGGCCGGCCCTTCGACTCGGGGACGGCGCAGGGGGACGGGCGCGTCAGCCCGCCGCCCGTGCTGGCCCCCGTCGTCAGCGAACGGCCGGTGTCGGCCGACCTCATCGTGGGCACCCCGGGCAAGCGCCAGATCCGCGAGCCCAAGAACCCTCTGACCCCCGACGGCAAGGCCAAGCCCCAGAAGAGCGGCCAGCAGCTCTGGTGGGCCCTGGGCGGGGCGGCGGCCGGCGCGGCCATCGGCTTCCTGGTGGGCGGCCCCATCGGCGCGGCCATCGGCGGCCTGCTCCTGGGCGTGCTCGGCTTCATCTTCGGCCCATAAACACGCGGGGCGCGAGCTAGGTCTCGAAGGACCGCTCGCGCCCCAGAACTTCCGCCGCAACGCCCACCGGCGGGCACCTACTCGGCGGCACTCCCAGCTTAGCCCCGGCCGGTTTTTTTCGCAAGACCCAGGAGCTCCGGCAAATGTCTCGCGCCTGGGTCTTGATTCTACGCCGTCCGGGGTTATACTCTCGCCTTTGTCCCCACCGGAGGAGCCATGTCCCGCCCGACCCTAGTCACCCTCGCCTGCGCCCTCGTCCTGAGCGCCGGGCTGGCGCTCTCGCGCGCGCAAGACGCGGATATGCCGTCGGCCGTCCCGCCGGAGGCCCCGGCCCAGCCCGCCGGCCTGGTGTCGCCGGCGCCCCCAGCCCATGCGCGCCGCAGCCTGGACTCCCCCTCCGACCTGGTCAAGGACTTCGCCGAGGTGGTGTCCTACCTCGACGCCGGGCAGGCCTACTTCCGGGCCTATCAGAAGGGCACGCACACGGTGGAGGACAACAAGCGCTTCCTGGCCTTCCTCGAAGCCTACGAGCGGGAGTATGCGGTGGCCAAGAAGGAGTCGCTGGCCCTGCGGACCTGGGTGATGGAGCGCGGGTCGCTGGACGCGGCCCTGAAGCCCTAGATGGGCGGAGCGCCCGGGCGCTTGAAGCGCCGGGCCAGCTCGGTGCGGTCCAGCGAGACCATCGACGGCCGCCCGTGCGGGCAGGCCGTGGCGTCGCGGCAGGAGCGCAACTCCTTCAAGAGCGCCAGCGCCTCTTGCCCCGAGAGCGGGTCGTGGGCCTTCACCGCGGCCTTGCAGGCGATGGTGGCCGTGGCGTCGTAGCGGGCGTCGGCGGCGGCCGCGGACGGGGCGGTCAGCCCGTCGAGGGCGCGGTGCACGGCCTCCTCCACCTGCCCGGCCTTGGCGAAGACCGCCGGCACGCTCGTGACGTGCAGCGTGGTCTTGCCGAAGGCCTCCACGGCGAAGCCGGCGTCCGCCAGGCGCTCCTTGCGCCCGAGGGCGGCGGTGACGGCCGAGGCCGGCAGAGCGACCGCCAGCGGCAGCATCAGGCTCTGCACGGCGACCTTCCCTGACTCGAGCTCCGCCATGTATTTCTCGAAGAGGATGCGCTCCTGCGCGGCGTGCTGGTCGACCACCAGCAGGCCCCCGTCGACCTCGAAGAGCAGGTAGGCGCGCTCGATCTGGCCGAGGTAGCGCGCGCCCTCGTCGAACCAGGGGCGCTGCGGCTGGGGGGCGGCCTTGGGCTCCGGCTTCAAAGAATGCGCAGGCTCGGCGGTCCGGCTCTCCGTGGGAGCGGGCCTCGAATAGACGGGGACCGGGGCCGGTGCGGGCGCCCGGGAAAACGTCAGGGTCGGGATGCCCTTGGCGGCGAGCAGGGCCTTGGAGACGGCCCGGGCCACGGTGTCGAAGACCACGGACTCCTCGCGGAAGCGCACCTCGCGCTTGGTGGGGTGGACGTTGACGTCCAGGAGCTCCGGCGGGGTCTCGAGGAGGACGACGGCGGCGGGATGGCGCGTGCCGTGGCGGAAGGGCTCGTAGGCGCGGTAGAGTGCCTGCTGGACCTGGCGGTTCGAGACCGGCCGCCGGTTGACGAGCACGAACTGGAGCGCCCGCGAGCCGACCAGCGCGTCGGGCGGCGAGACCAGAGCGCGCACCGACAGGGTCGGGTTCTTGGCCTCGGCCCAGAGCAGGCCGGCGGCCTTGTCCGCGCCGAGCACGTCCTCGGCCCGGCGGCGCAGCGCGTCGGGGCCCTCGGCCGGCTCGAAGCGCAGCGCCTCCTTGCCCTCCGACCTGAGCACGAAGCGCGTGCCGGGGTTGGCCAGCGCTGCCTCCTCCACGACGCGCGCCAGGGCGCCCTTCTCGGAGGCGTCCGACTTCAGGAACTTGAGGCGGGCCGGGGTGTTGTAGAAGAGCTCGCGGACCTCGACGACGGTGCCGCCGGGGGCGGGGGCCGCCGCCTCCTTCACGACGCGGCCGCCTTCCACGGCGACCCTGTGCCCGGCCTTGGCCCCGCGCGGGGCGCTGGTCAGCGTGGTCTTGGAGACGGCGGCGATGGCGAACAGGGCCTCGCCGCGGAAGCCGAAGCTGGCCAGGGTGTCGAGGTCCTCCAGGGACCGTATCTTGCTCGTGGCGTGGCGGCCGAAGGCGGCCCGGCAGTCCTCGGGGCCCAGCCCGCAGCCGTCGTCGGCCACGCGCAGCAGGCGCCGTCCGGCGCCCTCGGATTCGACCAGGATGCGGGCGGCGCCGGCGTCCAGCGCGTTCTCGATGAGCTCCTTGAGGATGGAGGCCGGGCGCTCCACCACCTCGCCGGCGGCGATGCGGCTGGCGACGTCGTCAGGCAGCTGCTTGACCGAGCCCACTAGAGCTTCTTCTTGAGCTCGGCGAGCTTGGCGAGGGCCTCGAGGGGCGTGAGGTCCTCGGGGTCGAGGAGGCGCAGGGCGTGGATGGCGGGGTGCTCCTCGAAGATCGGCAGGCTGGGCTGGGGGTCGAGGGCGGCCGGGACCGGCGGGGGGGCCGAGCGCGCCTCGTTCTCCAGGCCGTGCAGGATCTCCCGGGCCCGGGCCAGGCAGGGGGCCGGCAGGCCGGCCAGCTCCGCCACATGGATGCCGAAGGAGCGGTCGGCGGGGCCGGGGGATATCTTGTGCAGGAAGACCACCTCGGTGCGGCCCTCGGCGTTGGTCCATTCCCGGGCCTCGACGTTGGCGTTCTTGACCCCGCTGAGCAGGACCGCGAGCTCGGTCAGCTCGAAGTAGTGGGTGGCGAAGAGCACGCGCGGGCCGCGCACGCCGTCGGCGCCGCCCAGGCGGTTGAGGTGCTCGACCACGGCCCAGGCGATGGAGATGCCGTCGTAGGTGGAGGTGCCCCGCCCGACCTCGTCGAGCAGGACCAGGCTGCGCTTGGTGGCCGAGCGCAGGATGTGGGAGGTCTCGCGCATCTCGACCATGAAGGTGGACTCGCCGCGGGCCAGCTGGTCGCGCGAGCCGATGCGGGTCAGGATGCGGTCCACGATGCCGACCCGCGCCGACTTGGCCGGGACGAAGCCGCCCATCTGGGCCATCAGGGCGATGAGCGCGGTCTGGCGCAGGTAGACGGACTTGCCGCCCATATTGGGGCCGGTCAGGACTATGGTCTGGTTCTCGGCGCCGTCGAGGGTGCAGGAGTTCGGGACGAAGGAGCCGGCGGGCAGGGCCGCCTCGACGATGGGATGCCGGCCGTCGACGATTTCGAGCTCGTTGGAGAGGTCCACGACGGGCTTCGCGTAGTCGTTGCGCGCCGCGGCCTCGGCCAGGGACTGCAGGGCGTCGAGCTCGGAGGTCAGGGACGCGAAGCGGCGCACCGCGGCGTCGGCCTCCAGCACCGAGGCGCGCAGCGCCTCGAAGAGGGCCAGCTCGCGCTTGAGGAACCTGTCCTCGGCCCCGAGCAGCCTGGACTCGAGCTCCTTGAGCTCGGGGGTGATGTAGCGCTCGGCGTTGGTCAGGGTCTGCTTGCGCGTCCAGCGCGCGGGGGCCTTGGCCGAGTTGGCCTTGGAGAGCTCCAGGTAGTAGCCGAAGACCGAGTTGTAGCCGACCTTGAGCGCCAGGCCGGACGCCTTGCGCTCGCGCTCCTCGAGCTCCTTGAGCATCGAGGTCCCGTCGGTGCGCACGCGCCGCAGCTCGTCGAGGGCGGCGTCGTGGCCGGGGCGGATGAGGCCGCCGTCCGAGATGCGCGCCGGGGGCTCGTCGGCCAGGGCGCGGGCGAGCAGGGCGTGCAGCTCCTTGAGGGCCGGGGCCGCGTCGCCGAGGTCGGCGGCGAGGCCGGAGACGGCCGCGGAGGAGACCTCCCCGCCGGCCAGCCAGTCTTCGAGCGGGCCGCGGCAGGAAAGGGCGCCGCGCAGGGCCGCCAGGTCGCGCGGGCCCGCCGAGCGGGTGGCCATCCGGTTGATGACGCGCTCCAGGTCCGAGAGCCCTTCGAGGATCTGGCGCAGGCGCGAGCGCTCCAGCGGCTTCTCGACCAGCTCGGAGACGGCGTTGGCCCGGCGTTCGATCTCGGGGAGCTTGGTGGAGGGGTGGAGTATCCAGCGCCGGAGCCTCCGGCTGCCCATGGGCGTGGCGGTATGGTCGAGCACGCCCCAGAGCGTGTGCTTGCGGCCGCCCTCCTCGGAGTCGACCAGCTCCAGGGTGCGGATGGCCGAGTCGTCGAGCTGCAGGGCGTCCTGGGACTCGCGCAGGGTGGGGGCCGGGAGCTCGCGCAGGTGGGCCTGGGTGGCCGCGACGTAGCTGCGCGCCGTCAGCGCGGCCTTGAGGGCCAGGGGACGGTTCTTCCAGGTGGACTTCCCGTCCCAGTGGGGGGGGACCACGGACTCGGAGGCGGTGCGCGACCAGTCGGAGACGGACGTGCGGGGGCCCAAGAGGGCCTTCAGGTGCAGCTCCGCCTCGGCCCGGGCCGGGGCCAGCACCTCGGCCGGGCGCAGGCGCGAGAGCAGGGCCTTGAGCTGCTCGCGGCCGTGGTCGCTCAATGCCTGTTCCGCCCAGAACTCGCCGGTGGAGACCTCGACGACCGCCAGGCCCCAGCCCACGCTGTCGAGCTCGACGGCGGCCAGGTAGTTGGCCGAGCGCGCGTCGAGCAGCTCCTCTTCGACGACGGTGCCCGGGGTGACCACGCGCGTCACCTCGCGCCGGACCAGGCCCTTGGCCGCGGCCGGGTCCGACACCTGGTCGGCGATGGCGACCTTGAAGCCGTGGCGCAGCAGCTTGGCGAGGTAGTTCGCGTGCGAGTGGTGCGGCACCCCGCACATCGGCAGGCCCTGGCGCTGGGTCAGCACGACGCCCAGGACGGGGGCGGCGGCCTTGGCGTCCTCGTCGAAGAGCTCGTAGAAGTCGCCCAGGCGGAAGAACAGGATGGCGTGCGGGTGGGCGGCCTTCAGGGCGCGGTACTGCTTGAGCAGAGGGGTGTCTTCGGCGCCCTTCTTGTCGACGGCGGGCATACGCCCGATTGTACCAAATCCCGTCTGGAGCGGGCCTAGGCCGACTTGGCCGGGGAGCCGCCCTTGAGGGCGCTCAGGCGCCCGCGGAACTCGGCGGCGGTGCGCGGGCGCTTCTCGGGGTCGGGCTCGAGGCAGTCGTCGATGAGGCGCTCGAGCTCGGGGGGGAGGTCGGCCTGCAGGCGCGAGGGCTTCTCGTAGCGCTTGTTGACCTTGGAGGCGGTGGTGGCCGGCGCCGGGTAGGGGCGGGTGCCGGTCACCATCTCGTAGAGCATGGCGCCCAGGGAGAACACGTCCGACTCGGGCCGGACGACGCCCTCCTCCTGCTCGGGGGCCATGTACTGCGGGGTGCCGGCCACCGTCCCGGTCATCGTGGAGCGGGCCAGCGCGTCCTTGGCCTGGCGGGCGATGCCGAAGTCCATCACCTTCACCGCGCCGTCCTTCTCGATCATGATGTTCGAGGGCTTGAGGTCCCGGTGCACGACGCCGTGGGCGTGCGCGTACTCCAGGGCCTTGGAGACCCCGTGCATCACCCACTGCGCCTCGGAGACGCTCAGGCGCCCCTTGCGCCCCAGGATCTGGTCGACGGTGTGGCCTTCGACGAACTCGAAGACGAGGTAGAGGTCGTCGCCCTCCGAGACGATGGTGTGGATCTCGACGATGTTCGGGTGGTGGAGCTGGGCGACGATGCGCGCCTCCTGCAGGAAGCGGGCCCGCTCGCGCTCGTCGAGGCGGATCTCGTCGCGCATCTTATTGACCGCGACGCGGCGCTCGAGGGCCTTGTCCATCGCCTCGTACACCACGCCCATGCCGCCCTGCCCGAGCGTGCGCTTGATCTCGTAGCCCGCGCCCAGGCCCCCGGCCGCGGCCAGGGCCTTGGCCGTCTCCGGGGAGGCGCCCCCTATGCCGGCGAAGGAGGGCTTGCGGGAGGAGCCGATCGCCACGTGCAGCAGCCCCCAGGCGACCAGCAGGACGCCCAGGATGGAGGTGACGAGCATGAAGGCGAGGCGTCCCTTGCCGCGCGGGGCCTCGGGGGCGGCGGCGGGCGCCGCCCGGCCGTCGCGCTCGAGCCGGAAGCCGTACTTCGAGGTCACCTCCTGCAGTTCGGCGTCGAACTTGGGGCCGTAGCGCGCCGCCTCGCGGTAGTCGTCGAGCATGCCCGAGAGGTTGCCGAGGCCCTCCTTGGCCCGCGCGCGGGTCTTGTAGGCGTAGGGGTCGTCGTTCTTGAGGGACACCGCGCGGTCGGCGTCCAGCAGGGCCTTGTCGTGGCGTCCGAGCTGGGAATACGCCTGCGCGCGCGTCAGGAGCGAGTCGATGCTGTTGGGGCGGCTGGCCAGCGCCGCCCCGGCGTCGGCCACGGCCCGCTCGTAGTCCCCGAGCAGGCTGGCCGCGGCGGCGCGGGTCTGCAGGGCGTCCGGGTTGCCGGGGTCCTTCTGCAAGACGCGGTCGGCCTCTTCGGCGGCCCCCTTGTAGTCGCCGATCTTTATCTTGCCGGCGGCGGAGCGCTTGAGGGCCTCCAGGCCGGGCTCCGAGCGCCGGGGCTCGGCCGCGGCGGGGGCCTTCGCCGCGGCCTCGGCCCGCCCCCGCTCGTCGATCATCCCCTCGTACTCCTTCTGGACCCGGTCGGCCAGGTGCTGGTCGGCCGCGCCGAGCCCGAGGTCGGTGGCCGTCGTCGTGCGCGGCTTGGCCAGCTTGGCGACCTGGAAGGCGGTCTTGTTGTTGGGGTTCAGGCTCAGGGCCATCGAGGCGTCCTCGTAGGCCTGGTTGTAGTCCTTCATCTGGAAGTTGGCCAGCGCGCGCGTGGTGTAGGCGCGCTCGTCGTCCTTGTGGCGCTCGGTGACCCGGGTGGCGGCGTCGACGGCCTCCCGGTAGCGGCCCAGCCCGAAGTTGGCCCCGGCCGCGTTGTTGAGGGCGTCCCGGTCGTCGGAGTCGGACTCGAGGACGGACTGCGAGAGGCGCAGCGACTGCTCGAAGGGCGCCCTGTTCTTGTCGCCGCCCAGGGAGTTGAGCATCTGGCCGGCCTGGTTGCGCGCGGCGTTGTAGGCGGTCCGGTCGACGTTGGGCGGGGGCGGCTCGGTGAGGACCTCGCCTATCTGGGCCACGGCGTGGTTCACGACCGTCGCCGCCCTGTCCTCGTCCTCCTCGGCCTCCAGGAGGTCCTGCTGGGCGGTGGAGAGGATGCCGCCGATGCGGTCGCCGGGGCCGGGGGTCTGGGGGGCCGGCGCCGGAGCCGCCGCGCCCGGGGGAGCGGCGGGGGCGGGGGTCTCCTCGGGCTTCGGCTTGGGATTGAGGAGTTCCCCGATGTTGAAGCCCAGGATGCCGAAGCGGACGCGCAGGTTGCCCGTGTCGGGCAACGGTTTTAGGACGATCGGAGCCGGGTCCTTCTTGGTGAGGGACGGAGGGTCGTCGGCCGCCGTCCCGGGAGCGGGGGCGAGCAGGGCCAGTATTAAGGGGAGGGCGACGCTCCGCATGGGGACACTCCACCCCTGAGGGGTCCTCCGAGTGTAAAGGCCATCCCGGCGGGCGTCAAGGGACCCGGGCGCTCCAAGTTCACACACTTTTAAGGGCGTGGTTGTTCCCCTCCAACGGATCGCTCGGCCCTCCCGCGGGGAGGGCCTCACGGCCTCGCAGGCGAACGCGCCTGCGAGGGGATTTCTGGCACGGCAGAATGGGTAGAATC
>JACRDU010000072.1 GCA_016218495.1 Elusimicrobiota bacterium | reverse complement strand
GGCGCTCCACCGAGAAGCTGCTCGCCTCCTTCGGGCTCACGCCGAAGCTGGCCGAGGACGGCTCCATCTCCATAGGGGGTCCCGCCGACCTCGAGAAGTACAGTTCCGCGGTCGGGACCGACAACCTGAAGCTGCGCGACCAGCTCAAGGCCTTCTTCCGCCGCCCCGCCGGGGACGCCGCGGCTCCCGCCGCCGGGGCGCCTCCCGCCGGCGCCTCCGGCACGGGCCGCGGCCGCCGCCGCCGCGGACGCCGGGGCGGGCGCGGGCGTCCCGAAGCCGGCCCCGCGGCCGCCGCGACGGACACCCTCGCCGAGGCCCCGCAGGACGGGGTCGAGGCGCCTCAGGGCGCTCAGGACGAAGCGGCCCCTTCCGAGGCTCCCGCGCCCCGCGAGCTGCCGGCCGACGAAAGGCCTCCCGAAGTCTGACGCTAGGCCCCCGGGCCGCTCCGTGCTAGAATCGGAGCAATGACCCAGAGACTCGCCCTCGTCTTCGCCTCCCTCGCGCTCAGCATCGGCATCGGACTCACCCTCTCCCGCTCCGGGACCGCCTCGGCGGCCCGCAAGCGCCCCTTGGTCGGCCTCTCCCTGGACACCT
This sequence comes from Elusimicrobiota bacterium, assembly GCA_016218495.1. GTDB lineage: Bacteria > Elusimicrobiota > Elusimicrobia > UBA1565 > UBA1565 > SCTT01. The sequence continues at coordinate 39,854 of JACRDU010000072.1, read as the reverse complement.
TGAAGGAGGAGCGCTGGCAGCACGACCGCGACCTCTTCGTGAAGGCGGCCGAAGGCCTGGGCGCCGACGTCCTGGTGCAGGCCGCCAACTCCGACGACACCCGCCAGATCCAGGACGTGGAGGCGCTGCTGAGCCGCGGGGTGGACTCCCTCGTCATCGTGCCGCACAACGGGGCGGCCATGGCCAAGGCCGTGCGCCTGGCCCACGACGCCGGCGTCCCGGTCATCTCCTACGACCGCCTCATCACGGGGGTCGAGCTCGACCTATACGTGGCCTTCGACGCCGTGGCCATCGGGGAGATGCAGGCCAAGGCCCTGGTGGAGCGCCTCGGCTCCAGGCGCGCGCGCGTCGTGCGCATCCACGGCGCCAAGACCGACAACAACTCCTTCTTCCTCAAGGAGGGCCAGGACAAGGTGCTGGCCCCCCTCATCAAGGCCGGCCGGCTCGAGCTCGTCCACGAGGACTGGGCCGAGAACTGGAAGCCCGAGAACGCCAAGAAGATCATGAACGCCGCCCTGACCCGCCTGGGGCCGACCATCGACGCCGTGCTGGCCGCCAACGACGGCACCGCCGGCGGCGCCATCCAGGCCCTGAGCGAGGAGGGGCTGGCCGGGAAGGTGACCGTCATAGGCCAGGACGCGGAGCTGGCCGCCTGCCAGCGCATCGCCGCCGGGCTGCAGGCCGCCACCATCTACAAGCCGCTCCCGCTCGAGGCCGGCGCGGCCGCCGACGCCGCCGTGCGCCTGGCCCGGCGCCGCCCCGTGGTGGCGAAGGCCGAGGTGGACAACGGGGCCGGCAAGGTCCCCGCGGTGCTGCTGGCGGTCACGGCCGTCGACTCCGGCAACCTGCTCGACACCGTGGTCGCCGACGGCTACCACCCCTTCGACGAGGTCTACCGCGGCGTGCCCGAGTCGCGCCGCCCCAAGCGCAAGTGACGCCGCTGCTCGAGGCGCGCGGCGTCGTCAAGCGCTTCCCGGGGGTCGTCGCCCTCTCGGGGGTCAGCTTCGACCTGCGCGCCGGCGAGCTTCATGCGCTGTGCGGCGAGAACGGGGCCGGCAAGTCCACCCTCATCAAGGTCCTCTCGGGGGTGCATCCGGCCGGGTCCTACGAGGGCGAGCTCCTCGTCGGCGGGCGGCCGGCCTCCTTCGCCAGCGTGCGCGCGGCCGAGCGCGCCGGCGTGGCGGCCATCTGCCAGGAGCTGGCCCTGGTCCCCGAGATGAGCGTGGCGGAGAACCTCTTCCTGGGGGACGAGCCCCGCCGCGGCCCGCTGATCGACTACCCCTCCATGCGCTCGGCGGCGAAGGCCCTGCTCGGGCGCTTCTCCCTGTCGATAGACCCGGACCTGCCGGTACGGGAGCTCGGCACGGGGGTCAAGCAGCTCCTGGAGATCCTCAAGGCCCTGCGCAAGGAGTCCAAGGTCCTCATACTCGACGAGCCGACGGCGGCGCTGACCGCTTCGGAAGCCGGCCGCCTCATGGACATCCTCCGGGACCTGCGCCAGCGGGGGATGGGGCTGGTCTACATCTCCCATCGCCTCGAGGAGGTCTTCGCCCTGGCCGACCGCGTCACCGTCCTGCGCGACGGGGCCAGCGTCGCCACGCTGACGGCCGCCGAGGCCGGCCCCGAGACGGTCATCCGCCACATGGTCGGCCGCGCGCTGACCGAGCTCTTCCCGCGCCGCGCCGCCCACCCGGGCCGTCCCCGGCTGGAGTTCCGCTCCCTCTCCGTCGCCCCCGCGCCCGGCCGCCCCCCCTTCCTCAAGGACGTCTCGCTGAGCGTGCGCGCCGGCGAGGTCGTCGGCCTGGGCGGGCTGATGGGCGCGGGGCGCACCGAGCTCCTGATGCACCTCTTCGGCGCCTGGGGCGTGCGCGTCGGCGGCGAAGTCCTCCTCGACGGCGCCCCCCTGCCTCCCGGGGCGCCGCCCGAGCGGCTGGCCAAGGGCCTGGCCCTGGTCAGCGAGGACAGGCGGCGGTTCGGGCTCTTCCTCGACCAGGCCGTCGGCTTCAACCTTTCGCTCTCGAGCCTCTCGCGCCTGAGCGGGCGCGCCCTGCTGGACCTCGCCGCCGAGGCCGAGGACAACGCGGCCCAGTTCGGCTCCCTGCGGGTGAAGGCCCCCGGCCTCTCGGCGCGCGTGGGCGGGCTCTCGGGCGGGAACCAGCAGAAGGTCGTCCTGGGCCGCGTGCTGATGACCGGCCCCGGCGTCGTCCTCCTCGACGAGCCCACGCGCGGCGTGGACGTCGGGGCGAAGGTCGAGATCTACGAGGTCATCAACCGCCTGAGCGCCGACGGCAAGGCCGTGCTGCTCGTCTCCAGCGAGCTGCCCGAGCTCATCGGCATGTCCGACCGGATCCTTATGATGCGCGAAGGGCGTCTGACCGGCGAATTCGGGCGCGGGGCCTCGCAGGAAGACCTGCTGACCGCCGCCATGGGGAAATAATGGACCAACAACGACTCTCTCCTCGCGCCGTCTCCTCGGCGGCGGCCCTCATAGCCCTGGTCGCGGTCTTCTCCGCGCTCTCGCCGCAGTTCCTGAGCCCGCGCAACCTCTCGATGCTGGCCATCGAGCTCTCGACCACCGCCCTGCTGGCCCTGGGCATGCTGCTGGTCATCCTGCCCGGCCACATCGACCTCTCGGCCGGCAGCGGGGCGGGCCTCCTGGGAGGCATCGCCAGCGTGCTCGTCTTCAAGCACGGCTGGCCGGCCCCCGCGGCCCTGCTGCTGGCCCTGGCCGTGGGCCTGCTGCTCTGGCGCTCCATGGGCTGGCTGATCGTCCGCGAGCGGGTGCCCGCCTTCATCATCACGCTGGGCGGGCTGCTCGTCTTCAAGGGCCTCTTCTGGCTGGTCATCCACAATTCCACCGTCCCCGTGGCCCCGGGAGGCCAGACCAACCTCTACGCCGCGCTGACCACCTGGTACCTGCCGAAGGCCGCCGGCTGGGCCCTGCTCCTGGCGGCCTGGGCGCTGCTGGCCTGGGACGGCTTCAAGGCGAAAGGTGACCTGGAGCCGCGCGTCCTCCCCCGGCTCGTCGCCTCCCAGGCCCTGCTCCTGGGGCTGCTCGTCGCCAACGCGTTCCGCGGCGTGCCCCTGCCCGTCCTCATCCTGGCGGCCGCCACGCTCTTCGTCGTCGTGCTCACCGAGCTGACGCCCTTCGGGCGCTGGCTCTACGCCATCGGCGGCAACGAAGAGGCCGCCGTCCTCTCCGGCGTCCCCGTCGCCAAGGTGGTGCTGGGCGCGTTCACGCTGATGGGCGCCTTCACGGCCCTTACGGGCTTCCTGCAGACGGCCTATGCCGGAGCCTCGACCACGACGGTGGGAGACCTGCTGGAGCTCGACGCCGTGGCCGCCTGCGTCATCGGCGGCACCAGCCTCAAGGGCGGCCGGGGCACGGCCCTGGGGGTGCTCTCGGGCGCCCTCATCATGACCCTGCTGCTCAACGGGATGACCCTGCTGGCGGTCAGCCCCGAGTACAAGCTCGTCGTGCGCGGGCTGGTCCTGGCCCTGGCCGTCTGGCTCGACACGAGGCTGGGCGGCAGGTAGCGTGGAGATCCTGCCTTCGTCGGCCGACCTGGCAGGGGCCTTCCGGGATGCCCTGGACTCCGTCGCCCGCGAGCGCCGGTACCTGCTCTTCACCGAGGCTCCGCCCCTGGAGAGCGTCTCGGCGTTCGTCCAGGGCCTGGTCGAGAGGGGTGAGAGCCAGCTCTTCGCCGTCGAAGAGGGACGGGTCCTCGGCTGGTGCGACGTCATCCGCAAGGACCGCCCCGGTCTGAGGCACTCGGGGCAGCTGGGGATGGCCGTGGTCGCCGGCCACCGCGGCCGCGGCATCGGGCGCCGCCTGCTCGAGGCCGCGGTGATGGACGCCTTCTCCAAGGGGATCGAGCGCGTCGAGCTGGAGGTCTTCGCCTCCAACGAGCCGGCCATCCGGCTCTACCTCCGTTCGGGATTCGTCGAAGAAGGCCGCAAGAAGAACGCGCGCCTCCTGGATGGGGCTTATGACGACATCCTCGTCATGGCCCGCCTCCGCCCCGCCTGAGGGGGGCTAGGGACGCTTCACGCCCATCGCGGCCGGTTCAGTCCCTTCGGGACGAGCGTCCCTTCGTCTGTTTGCGGGGCGCGCGGGGAGGGGCCTTCGCCTTCGAGCCCGAGCGCTGCGCGAAATATCGCCCCCAATCCGTCTTTCTCGCCATCGTCCCTCCCTCCGCGGCCGCCGGCCACCGGACCCACGATAGCCTCGACAGCGGTTCCAAGCCATCGCCGTTCCTTCGCCCCAGGGCAACATTATCATGACGGACGTCACCCCGCGGCTCCGCCCTGCTATGATTCTCACGCATGAGCCTCGATTCTCCGACCCTCTTGCCCGCTCCCGCACGCAGGCGCTCCAGGCCGCCCGCGACGCGCCTCTACGGAATCGGAACCGCCGTCGGCCGGCATCGCCTCACCCAGTCCCGGGCTCTCGGCTTCACGAGCCGCGTCGCCCGGGCCAACGCCGGTGACCCCGCCCTTGAGGAAACCCTGGGCCGCCTCGAACGGATCTACAAGGCCAGCCGGATCGAGACCCGCCACAGCGTCCTGCCGGATTTCTGCCAAGAGGACCCTGCGGACTTCTCCTTCTTCCCGAAGAACTGGGCCCTGGACCCGTTCCCCGGCACCGCCGCGCGCATGAAGGCCTATGAGGCCGAGAGCGTCGCCTTGGCCGAAGCGGCGGCCCGCCGCGCACTGGCGGCATCGGGAGTGTCGCCCGCGGAGGTCACGCACCTGCTGATAACGACCTGTACGGGGTTCTTCGCGCCCGGCCCGGAAATCCTGCTCATGGGACGGCTCGGCCTGCCGCCCACCGTCAAGCGCACGCTCATCGGCTTCATGGGCTGCTACGCGGGCATCAACGGCCTGAGGGCGGCCGACGACATCGTGCGCGCCTGGCCGGAGGCCGTCGTCCTCCAGGTCTCGGTGGAGCTGTGCACCCTGCACTTCCAGAAGGGCGCGTCGCCCGGGCTCCAGTTCGCCAACGCGCTCTTCTCCGACGGCGCCGCCGCGGCGGTATACGCCGGCCGCGCCAGCCGGGACGGAGGCATCGCCGACCTCGCCGCCACGCACTGCCGCGTCAGCCCGGACAGCCTCGAGCAGATGTCCTGGCGCATCGGGGATTCGGGATTCGAGATGCGCCTCGACCGCCGCATCCCCGCTTCCCTGAGCAAGGCCGCCGCCCCGTTCGCCTCGGAGCTCCTCGAGGCCGCCGGCCTGCAGCGCTCGGAGGCGGCGGGATGGGCCGTGCATCCCGGAGGGCACGGGATCGTGGCGGGCGTCCAGAAAGCCTTGGGATTAGACGACTCTCAGGTCTCCGCCTCGCTCGAGGTCCTGCGCGGCTACGGCAACATGTCGAGCGCGACGATCTTCTTCGTGCTCGAGCGCGCCTTGCTCCGCTCGCGCGGCCCGGTGGCGGCGCTGGGTTTCGGCCCGGGGCTGACGATGGAGGGGGCGGTCCTTGCCGCAGGCTGAGCCCCCCGTCTTCTGGCCCGATTTCACCAGGCGAAGCGCCGTCTCCGAGCTGATGGACGACCCGGCCGTCAAGCCCGGCGAGCTGCGCCGGACCCTGCGCGAGCTCGCCGGGCTGAACCGCGCGCTAGGGGGCTACCCCCCCAGCCTGGCGGGCGTAGAGGTCCTCATCCCCCGGGGCCGCCGGAACCTGAGCCTGCTCGATGTCGGAGCGGGCGGCGGGGACACGGTGCGCGTCATCGCCGCCTGGGCGCGCGAGCGGGGGCTCTCCTTGCGGGCGCACGGGATCGACCTTTCTCCCGCCGCCGTGGATTTCGCGCGCGACGGCTCGCGCGGGCTTAAGAACCTGCGCTTCTCCGTCCATGACCTCTTCGCGATGCCCCAGACCGAGTCCTACGACATCGTCCATGCCGCGCTCCTGCTCCACCACTGTCCGAGGGAGAGCGCCGCGACGGCCCTCAAGAAGATGTTCGCGCTGTGCCGCTGGGGCCTGGTGGTCAACGACCTCCACCGCCATCCCGCCGCCTACTGGGGGGTCAAGGCCGTCACCGGGGCGCTCTCGCGCAACCGCCTGATCCGGCACGACGCTCCGGCCTCGGTCCTGAGGGCCTTCAGCCGCGCGGACCTGGAAGACCTCGTCCGCCGGACCGGCTTGCCCCGTCCACAGATCTCCTGGCGCTGGGCCTTCCGATGGCAGATGGTCATCCGCAAGTGAGCGCCCCGGGGCCGACGGCAGTCCCCGAGCGCTGCGAGGTGGCCGTCGTGGGCGGCGGGCCGGCCGGCAGCGCGGCGGCCTGCCTGCTGTCCCGCGCGGGGCGGCAGGTCGTGCTCCTTGAGAAGGAGGCCTTTCCCCGCGACAAGCTCTGCGGCGAATTCCTCTCCACCGAGAGCCGCGGACTGCTGGAACGGATCGGCTGCTGGGAGGCGCTGGAGGCGCGCGGGCCCGCCCGCATCACCAAGAGCCGCTTCTTCCCGCCTTCGGGCCCTCCGGCGGCCTTTGACCTTCCGGGGGAGGCTTGGGGGGTCAGCCGGCGCGCGCTCGACGAAGTCCTTTTCCAGCATGCCCGGGCGGCTGGAGCCGCGGCGATCGAAGAGGCGCGGGTCACAGGCATCACCCCTTCGGACCTCGGGGCCACGGTGCGATTCGAGCACGGTGGTCCCGGGACCGCCCGGAATCTGGAAGCGGCCCTCGTCATCGGGGCCTTCGGTCGTTCGAGCCCCCTCCATCCCGAACGGTCCGTCCGCGTGGAGGAATCCCGATTCGTGGGGCTCAAGCGTCACCATCGCCCGCTGGGCACCCCCGCGGGCCGCCGCCTGGCGCTCGAGCTCGCGCAATCCGTCGAGATCCATCTCTTCGATGGAGGCTATTGCGGCCTGAGCTTCATCGAGGGGGGCTTCGTGAACGTCTGCATGCTGCTCGAGGCCCGGTTCCTCAAGGGCGTACCGGCCGCCGACTGGGAGAGCGTGCGCCGGGCGCTCTCTTCGGCCAGCCCCAGCCTGGGGACGCGCCTGGGGGCCCTCTCCCCCTGTCCGGAAGCGACGCTTGCCGTTGCCCACGTCTCTTTCGCGCCGAAGGGGGCCGCCTCCGGACCCGTCCTCTTCATCGGCGACGCGGCGGCGATGATCCCTCCCCTATGCGGCGACGGCCAGGCCATGGCCCTGCGCTCGGCCGTCCTGCTCGCCGAGCGGCTCTCGAAGACCCCCGGGCTCCACGCCGTGGCGCAGCAGTGGCGCGAAGATTGGGAGACGGAGTTCGGGTCCAGGCTGCGCCTGGGCAGGCGGATACAGAGTCTCCTGCTCAACCCCAGGACCTGCGGGCCCGCCCTCCGCACGGTCGGATTCTTCCCAGGGCTCGCCGACTATCTGGTCCGCTCGACGCGAGGCTAGGGAGGCTTTGTCGGCCGTCTGGCTGGACACGCGCCCGGGCGGACGCTAGTCCTTCTTCACGCCCATCGCGTCGAGCGCGGCCGGGACCTCGGGATTGGCCATGAACCAGCGCCAGACGGCTCCCGAGCGCAGGTTCTCCGTGCTGAGCAACGTGATGCCCACGTCGATGCCGAGCACGTCCTTCCCCGTCCAGCCCGTGGCGGGGTGGAAGGCGTCGACGAAGCCGTAGGGCCCCCAGACCCGGGCGCCGAAGCGCTCTTTCATCGCCTCGAGGACGGGCACCGTTATTCCCGGAGCGAACATCAAGGACCCGCCCGCCGCCGCCGGCACCACCGTCCCGTCGATGTCGGGGTGCTTGGGCGGGCCGCCCCAGGCCACATAGCCCTTCGGGCCGTCGGAGGCCGTCACGCCCCAGAGGTCCTCGGCGTAGCCGTTGTCGAGGCAGAAGCGCTTGTGGGCGCGCGTGGCCAGCACCGAGTTCTCGAAGTAGTCCGTACCGTCTTCGTCCTTGCGCCCTCGCAGGTCCGCCCAGGCCTGCGGGTACTGGTGGGTGAAGAGCGGGGTGCCGGGATTGAGGTAGCGGATGCCGGCGTAGGTCATCCAGTCGCGCTTCCAGGATTTCCATGCAGCAGGCGGCAGGCCCTTCTTCGCCGCAACGCCCAGGATGTAGAGCAGCGGCCCCTCGCTGTAGGTGTCCCAGCGGCTGGGGATGAAGCCCTTGTCGGGATACCAGCCCATCGAGAGGAGCCCCGCGTCCCCGGCCAGCATCCACGGGAAGTCCACCGCCCCGTAGATGGAATCGGCCAGGCGCGTCACCTCCTTGTCCTTGAAGCAGCCCTTCGCCGTCAGCACCCCGGCCAGCAGCAGGGCGGTGTCGATGGAGGAGAGCTCGCTGTTCCAGACCCGCTTGCCGTCGCGGCCGTCCATCCAGTGGTAGAACCAGCCGCGCTCGCGCGGGGCCTTGCGCGCCAGGAAGCGCAGGGTCTTGAGGGCGCGGGCCAGCGCGGCGGGACGGGTCACCCAGCCGCGCTCGGCCCCGATGCACAGCGCGCTCAGGCCGAAGCCCGTCGTCGCCGCGCTGGTCACATGCCGGTGTTCCGCGTCGGGGCCCGAGCCGTCGGCGCGCGCCCGGTCGAGGACCAGGCCGGTCTGCGGGTCCGCATGGTCCCAGAAGTAGCGGAAGGAACGGCGCGAGAGCTCCTCCAGGAAGGCCTCGTCCGGCGCGGAGAGCCCCGCCGCGGCGGGCGAGGCGAGGAGGAGGAGGGCTAGCAGCGCCCTCACTTGTGCACGAAGGAGCCCGTCAGGCCGCCCACGGAGCTCGTCCCCACGAAGACCTGCCACGGGCCCGGCGCGTCGGGGCGCAGCGCGAAGTCCAGGCGGCGCTTCTCTCCCGGGGCGAGGGTGACGCGCTGGAAGCCCTGGAGCTCGCGCACCGGCCGGGTGAGGGCGCCCCCCGCCGGACCCCGGACATAGACCTGCACCACCTCGTCGCCGGCGCGCGCGCCCGTGTTCTTCACATCGACCGAGACCGCCGCGTCCGAGGCCGCGAGGCCGGAGAGCTCGAAGGAGGAGTAGCTCAGCCCGTAGCCGAACGGATACAGCGGCGTGTTCGGCAGGTCCAGGTACTTGGTCGTGTACTTGCTGGCGGCGTCGTAGGGCCGCCCGGAGTTCTTGTGCGCGTAGTAGACCGGCACCTGGCCCACGGAGCGCGGGAAGCTGGCGGGGAGCTTCCCCCCGGGGACGGCGTCGCCCAAGAGGATGTCGGCGACGGCGCGGGCGCCCTCGGTGCCGGGCTGCCAGGCCAGGAGCAGGGCCCGGGCGTTCTCCGCCAGCCAGGGGACGGCCAGCGGCCGGCCGGTGATGAGGACGACGGCGTAGGGCTTGCCGGACTCATGCGCCCTGCGCACGAGCTCCAGCTGGCCGGACGGCAGGCCGATGTCGCTGCGCGAGGCGGCCTCGCCGCTCACATCGAAGGTCTCCCCGACGACCACGACCGCCGCGGCCGCGTCGTCGAGCGAATCCGTCAGGCGGGTCTTCGGCAGGGCCTCCCTCAAGGCTTCGCGGATGGTCGCGGCGTCCTGCGCACGGCCGTCGCCGGTCCAGGAACCGAGCAGGTCGGCCCTCGAGTCGGCCAAGGCTCCCAGGACGGCGAGGGACTCCATGTCCTTGGAGAACGGGAGCACGCCGCGGTTCTCCAAGAGGACCATCGAGCGGGCTGCCGAGAGGCGGGCTTCATCGCGGAAGGGGGCGGAGAGCAGGACCGTCTCGGCCTTCTCGTCGGCGAAGGGACGCTCGAAGATGCCCGCCCGCAGCTTCACGCGCAGGACGCGGCGCACGGCCTCGTCCACCTCGGCGGAGGCCAGGGTCTTCCCGTGCTCGTTGTAGAGCCGGCTGACCATCTCCATGTCGACCCCGGCCGACAGCGCCTTGCGCGCCGCGTCGCCCCCGTCGGCGGCGTAGCCGTGGTTGACCAGCTCGGCCACAGAGGTGTAGTCGCTGACCACCAGGCCGTCGAAGCCCCATTCGCCGCGCAGGATGCCGGTCAGGGTCCGGCGGTTGGCCGACGACGGCACGCCGTTCAAGTCGTTGAAGGCGCTCATGAAGGTCTCCACGCCCGCGTCCACCGCGGCCTTGAAGGGCGGCAGGTAGACGCCGCGCAGGCGCTCCTCGGAGATGTCGGTGGTGTTGTAGTCGCGGCCTCCTTCGGCGGCTCCGTAACCCACCCAGTGCTTCGCGCAGGCCAGGACCTTGTCGGGAGCCGAGGGGTCGGCGCCCTGGAAGCCCCTGACCCTGGCCGCCGCCAGGACCGACCCCAGGTGGACGTCCTCGCCCGCTCCCTCGGCCACGCGGCCCCAGCGCGGGTCGCGCGCGATGTCCACCATCGGGGCGAAGGTCCACCGGACGCCCGCCGCCGCGGCCTCGGCCGCGGCGATGGCGGCCGTGCGCTCCGCCCCCGCCGGGTCCCAGGCCGCCGCCTCGCCCAAGGGGATCGGGAAGATGGTCCGGTAGCCGTGGATGACGTCGAAGGCGAAGAGGACGGGGATCTTGAGGCGCGACTGCAGGGCGGCGCGCTGGAGCTCGTTGACGCGCTTGGCCCCGCGCACGTTCAAGGTCGAGCCTAGGCGGCCCTTGCGCGCCAGCTCGAGGAGCTCGGGCGAGTGGTCGCCCGCGGCCGAGCCGTCGAGCTGCTGGAGCTGCCCCAGCTTCTCTTCCAGGGTCATCTTGCCGAGGAGGTCTTGGACGCGGCGCTCCACCTCCGCCTTGGGCATGGCGGCGAAGGCCGGTAAGGAAGCGAGAAGGAAGGCGAGGAGAAGAGGGATTCTCATCCCGGGAGTCTAGCAAGAAGAACCCTGGGTCTCCCGGCCCATCCCCCTCGCGGGCCCATCGGGGCGGTTAAATTGCGCGGCCCTACTCCGCTACCCTTTCGCGTCGCATAGGGTCGCACGGAGGTGGGCATGGATCGTTTCTTGTCGGCGGCGGCGGGACTGGCGTTGCTTCTCCTGGCCTCGGGCTCTTCTCTCGCCCAGACCTCCATCGAGGCGCTGAAGGCCGGCTCCCTGCCTTCTTCGATTCGCACGAGCGCCCCGACGCCCGAAATCGGGCACGCGGCACAGATCTCCGCCTACGAGGCGGGCGAATACCGCAGCGCCGCCGAGGCGCGGCGCGCCCTCGATGGCGCGGTCTACGGCCTGCGCCAGTCGGGGCTCGCCGTCGTCGGCGCCAGCGTCCTCCCTCCCGCCGCCGAACGCGCGGGCTACGCCTTCCGCGTGGACTACCAGGACGGCGCCAACCCTCCCGGCGGCGCACCGCGCACGGTCGAGATATACTCGAGCGCCGAATACCCTTCCATGTCCGCCGCGCAGTCGGGCCTCGCAGCCAGCGTCGACAGCCTGGTCGGCTCGGGCTATGCCGTCTTGCGCACCCAGGTCCTCCCCCGGACCGGGCGCTGGGTCTACCAGGTCGACTATGTCCGCGGCCGGCAGACGCCGATGCGCCGCCCCCGGCTCATCACCAGCGGCTATTACCTGCAGGCCTACTCGGCCGTCGCCCTGCGCGACATGAACCTGGCCATCTACTCGCTGCGCCGCAGCGGCAAGGTCGTGCTGGCCTGGGGCGTCTTCCCGGTCTGGGGCACGCCGTACTGCGTCTACCAGATCCAGTATCTTGCGCCCTAGCGGCCCCGTCTACTCGCGGACGCTGAAGATGCCGTGCACCTTGCACATGTCCTTCGGGGACATGTCGAAGTTGCCGCCGGCGCCCCAGGAGTTGCGGGTCTTGAAGACGATGTCGTCGCCGTCGGGCCGGTAGCCCGTGATGAGCAGCACATGGCTGCCCCAGTTGCCGTCGGTGAAGTAGCTCAGCCCCACCGACCGCCCGGCGTTCAGCTCGGATAGGACGGCGGCCGTCCTCGCGGCCCCGTCCCGGCGGCATTCTTTCTCCGGCCGGCTGAACGAGGACGGCAGGGTGATGTAGAGGCTCTTGGCCACCTTGAACCCGGACAGCTTGCGGCGGCTCTCCTCGCGCTGGGCGTCGAGGGTCTGGTCGTTGCCCATCAGGTAGTTCTGCAGGATCCGCTGATTGAGGGGGCTGCGCTGCATCCGCGCCCAGTGCGTGCGCGGGTTATAGAGGAGGCGGACGTACCAGGGGTCGCGCCTGCGCTGCCGTTCGATGTCCTCCAGCGTGCGCTGCTCGGCCTCCCGGAACTGCCGATAGCGGTCGACGAAGGCGGAGTACTGCGGGGTCGTGGCCACGCCGTTCTTGATGGCGAACTCCATGTCGCCGATGGCCAGCAGGGTGCTCGGCGAGCCGCCCTCCTTTAGCTCCGGCCTCCCGGTCCACGCGTAGCCGGGCTCGAACAGGCTGCCGCTGTAGATGTTGCCGTTGAGGACGGTGTTGCGCAGGAAGAGGTCGGCGTCCGAGAAGACGGCGTGCTCGCCGTACTTCCTGAAATAGGCCGCTTCAAGGAGCCCGATGGACGCGAAGGCATGGCAGGCCCCCACGTTGCCCTGGTCGCGCGAGCCCGTGGGGAACTGCCCCGACAGGTCCACTCCCCCGCCCGGCGCGCCGGCGGGGGCGGCGATGGGTCCCCCGCCGCCCAACCCTGGGACGGCGGCCGGGGCATGGACGCCGGCGGCAGACCTGAGGGCCGACAGCGCCGAGGGATTCTCCACAGCCGCGCCGGGGACGGCCAAGGCGACCGACAGCAGGGCGATCGAGGTCTTCATGCCGCTAGGATGCGCTCGCGGGCCCCGCATCGCCATCCCCTACCGGCCCCGGAGAATCTGGGTCCGAAGGCATGGAATCGTCGTGGGCCCATCGACCGAACGCCCGCCCCTCCCTTCGGGCCTCAATGATGGGGGCGCCCTCCCTGTATCATGGAGACATGGTCCAGATTCCCCCCGCGCTTTCCCTGCTGCTGCTCCTCGCCGGCCCCGCCGCCTCGGCCGGAGCCCTTGACCTTCCGGTGCCCGCCATAGGCCCGTCGGCGCGGATCGAACGGCCTTTGACGGACTATTACCTGGTCAGCCGCCCCGAGTTCCCCGCCCCGCCCCCCGCCGCCGAACCCGGCCGGGACGATTCCAGCCTCCGCTCGCCGCGCCAGCTCACCGTCTGGGTCAGCGAGCCCGCCGAGGACGGGTCGGCGTGGAACATCCTCAAGGGGAACTATCGCGACCAGACCCGCGCGGCCGCCCAAGCCTACCTGGCGCGGCTCTGCCTGCGCGCAGGCTGGGCCGGCGCCGAGGTCGAAGACATGGCCTGCGAGGAGCGGCCGGTCGGAATCGCCTCTCGCAAGTGGGAATGCGACGTCTATTCGTCCTGCTCCAAGCCGGTGCGCGGAGACCTCTCCCGCATCAGCGTCGACGGGGAGACCTGGGAGTCCAAGTCGGAGCTCCTGGCGCGGGTCTGGCCCGCTTCGACCGGCTCTGCAAACGCCGGGGGCGCTCCGGGGTCGTCATCCATAGCGAGGCTTGCAGCAGCCAGGAGACGCTGAGCGGGTCCCGCCGCTGGTCCTGCGACCTCACGCTGAGCTGTTCGGACTGAATACCCGGCCCCGCCCGCTCAGGCCAGCGGGAACGGGATGACGCCGAAGATGAAGCCCTGGACCGCCTCGACCCTCTGGTCGTCCTTGTGACGGTCCCCCCACCACGCGCCCCAGAACGCCCCGGCTCCCCGGACGGCGGTCCCCAGGACGAAGAGGAGCGGGGAGGCGGGCAGCCGGGGGTTCTCCAGGATGGAGGCCGCGAGGCCGCCCGCCAGCGCCCAGACGCCCGAGGCCTTCCAGCTCTCCGCCGTCCCCGCCCAGAACGAGAAGCCCATCACGAACCCCGAAGCCGCGACGATGAGAAGCCCGCCCAGGGCCGCGGCCGCCGTCAGGACCAGGTCCGGCGCTGGCGTGAGGTCGCGCACGATGCCCAGCGTCTCGCCGAAGACGGTGCCCAGCACCATCTGGGGGAGCATGGCGAGGAGGTAGCCAATGAGCAGGGCCGTCAGCTTGCGGGGCATGGGTAGAGGATAGGATAGAATGAGGGCGGCAAGAACGTCGCTATAGTCTTATACTCGGCGCCGCGCCTCACGGAGAACCCATGGCCATCAAGGAACTCACCCCGGAACAGGTCCGCACGATGTCTTTGGAGGAGAAGGACCGGTGGTGGCTGGAAAACGTCTATAGAGGAGACATGCCCCAGCTGACCCTGCGCTCGGCCCTGACCGGCATGATCCTGGGCGGCGTGCTGAGCCTGACCAACCTCTATGTGGGCATCCGCACCGGCTGGACCTTGGGCGTGGGCATCACCTCCGTCATCCTCTCCTTCGCCATCTTCAAGGCCCTCTCGAAGATGTCGCTGGGCAGCGAGATGACCGTGCTCGAGAACAACGCGATGCAGTCCATCGCCACCAGCGCCGGCTACATGACCGCGCCCCTGATCTCCTCCTTGGCCGCCTACATGGCCGTGACCGGGAAGGTCATACCCTGGCAGCACACGATGGTCTGGCTGATCGTCCTCGGAATCCTGGGCGTGCTCTTCGCCTTCCCGCTCAAGCGCCGCTTCATCAACGACGAGCAGCTCCCGTTCCCCGAGGGCTTCGCCGCCGGAGTCGTCATGGACAACCTGCACAGCGGCGAGGGCGCCGAAGGGGTGTTCAAGGCCAAGCTCCTGGCCTGCGGGGGGCTCATCTCGGCCGCCATCGAGACGCTGCGCAACGCCAAGGTCATGGAGGCCCTGCGCCTGCCCTTCCTCGTCCTGCCCGAGTTCTGGGACGACCTGGTCTACAAGTGGTTCACCCCCTCCATCCTCGGCACCCCGCTCAAGGACCTGACCGTGCGCTTCGACTCCTCCATCGTGATGGTGGCCGCGGGAGGGCTCATGGGGGTCAAGACCGGGATGTCGCTGCTGCTCGGCGCGGCCATCAACTACCTCCTGCTCGCCCCCGTCCTCATCTCGCAGGGCGTCATCAAGGGCCCCGGCTTCAAGAACATCACGATGTGGGCGCTGTGGGGCGGCGTGGCCCTGATGACGACCTCGTCGATCTACTCCTTCCTCTCCAAGCCCAAGGTCATCCTCGACTCCATCCGCGGGATGTTCGGGCGCTCGGACCGCAAGTCCGACGTGCTGGCCGACATCGAGTTGCCGATGAACGTCTTCGTCGTCGGCATCCCGGTGGTGGGGCTGATCACGGTCTGGGCGGGGCATGCCTTCTTCGACGTGACCTGGTGGATGGGCCTCATCGCCGTGCCGATGGTCTTCGTCTTCACCCTGATCGCCGTCAACGCCACAGGCCTCACCTCCATCACGCCGACCGGGGCGCTGGGCAAGCTCACCCAGCTCACCTACAGCGTGATCGCCCCGGGGAACATCACCACGAACCTGATGACGGCCGGCATCACCGGCGAGGTGGCCTCGAGCGCCGCGAACCTGCTCATGGACATCAAGCCCGGCTACATGCTGGGCGGCAAGCCGCGCCACCAGGCCGTCGGCCACACCCTGGGCATCCTGGCGGGGGCCGCGGTCTCGGTCCCGGTCTTCTATGTGATGATGAACGGGGACGTCGGCGTGCTGATGTCGGACAAGCTGCCGATGCCGGCCGCCCAGATCTGGCGTGCCGTCGCCGAAGTCCTCACCAAGGGCCTGAGCTTCCTGCACCCCACCGCCCAGCTGGCCGTCCTGGTCGGGGCCATCCTCGGCGTCGTCCTCGAGGTCCTCAACCAGCGTTCGCACGGCAAGTTCCCGATCTCCGGGGTGGGCTTCGGCCTGGCCTTCGTCCTGAACTTCTCGGACGCCCTGGCCATGGCGCTGGGCTCGGTCTTCTTCTGGGCGCTGGGGCGCTGGCTCAAAGACCCCAAGAGCCTGGGCTACCGCGCCTTCGTGGACAACCAGGAAACGGTCTGCGCGGGGGCCATAGCCGGCGGCTCCATCGTGGGCCTGGTGCTCATCATCCTGGAGACCGCCGTCCTCAAGTAGCGAGGGCGGCCAGCAGGCGCAGGTCCAGGAGCAGCGTCCACCACAGCGTCAGCAGGACGCCGCCCTCCCGGTACGCCCAGACGCAGCAGGCAGCCGATACGCCCCGCACGGCCAGGACGGCGGCCGCCGTCAGGAAGGGGACGGGGGCCGGCAGGCCCTTGAGCCTCAGGGCGGCGACGAGCAGCCCGAAGCCCACCGTGGCGGCCCCGGCGAGGAACGGGTTGGACGAGACCCGCGCGAAATATGCCATCGGCGCGAAGCACAGGAACAGCTGCACGAATCCCGCGTCGAACAGGGCCATGGCGGCCCATTCCCGCGCGCTGCCCGGATAGACCTCGGGCGTCAGCGGGCGCAGCACCGGGTCCAGGAACGCCGAGGCCAGGGCCGCGCCGAATACGGCGGCGACCGTCACGGCCGCCCAAGGCGCGAGGCGGGGGGCGACGAACGCCGGCCGGCCCGTATATCGCCCGTGCCAGGCGAACACGAAGGCCCACAGGAAGAAGGCCGTCGTGAAGACGGCGGCCTCCATCACCCAGACCTGCCCGGGCCGGCCCAGCCACAGGGCCATGCGGGAATAGGAGACGAAGGCCGTGAAGGCCGCGGCCGCCGCGGCGCCCTCGATGACGCGGGGCTGGGTCAGGTCCCTCAGGGCTTGACCTCGCCCAAGGCCTTCTTCGCCGCCGCGAGCAGGGCCTCCGGCCCGACGGGAGCGCCGGTGGCGTTCTTCATCCACAAATCCGGCGCCAGGCTGCCGAAGGTCGCCATCCTTTCGAATTCCGGCCCGATCTTCTTGATGTCCCCCATCTTCTCTTCCACCTGGAAGGCGATCATATGGCCGATGGGGTAGTCGGGCAGATAGAGCACGCTGTTGATCATGTGGGAATACACCGCCAGCAGGGTGGAATCCCTCTTCCCGAGCACCGGGGCGTAGTAGCGGTTCCAGACGTCCTTGGCGATGGCGAGGGTCGCCTCGCGCAGCTGGGCGGGGGTGGCGGCGGGATGGGCGTACATCCAGTGCCAGACCCCCATGTCCACCAGGGCCACGCCCGCTATCTCATAGGTGGCCCAGAAGTCGTTGAGGGCCTTGAGCGCCGCCGATTTGGCGTCCGGCCGGGAGAGCCCCAGGAGCTCGAGGTCGTGCCCCTGGAAGACGAAGGCCAGCGCTTCGGTGAAGGCCGTGTTGGGAACGCCGCCGAGCAAAGTGTGGTCCACTTGGTTGAGCGAGAAGGTCTGCTCGACGTTGTGGCCCATCTCGTGGACGGCGATGTTGAAGCCCTTGTAGTTCATCCCCCCCGCCTCGACGCGGGTGCGCAGATGGGGCTTCTCCGAGCGCATCGAGGGGCCCCAGGCATGCCCCGAGCCGCGCGCCGGGTCCACGACGATGTTGTCGGCCAGCATCCGGGCCCGCTCGGGGCTGAAGCCCATCTGCGCGAGCAGGTTCGGCATGTCGTTCTTGAAGGCCTCGGCGCTGGGATAACGCTTGGCGACGAGCTCGTCGAGCTGGGCCTCGGTGGAGCTGCCCCGGTCGCGGAAGCCGTTGTACCAGATGTCGAACGGTTCGAGTGGCCGTCCCAGGCGCGCGCCGATGAGCCTGGCCGTCTTCGCGACCAGCGGGCTGGAGAGGACGGCCTCGAGCATCGCCTGGACGCGCGCCTCCGGGATCTCGCGGTTCTCGTCGAAGCGGCGGGCGATGAGGGTCGGCGCGGCGGGCGAGTAAGGGTCGAGCTTCGTCTCAGAGCGGAAGATCCCGAGCAGCCTCTCGTAGCGGGTGTCCGGCTCGCGCCCTGAAGGGGCGGGCCCGGCCTTGGCGTCGCCGTCGATGACCGCGGCCGGTCTGACCTCGTTGCTCACCGGGTCCCAGTCGACGCCGGGGTTGTCGACCACGGCGGCCGGGATGGTCTGGTCGACGATGCGGCCCAAGACCGCGGCGATGGCCCGCTGCTTGGGGAGGGCGGTCCCCGGCTCGCTGTAGGCGGCCTTGATCTCGTCGCGCAGGTTCCAATGCGAGAGCAGGCGCAGCTTGGGCGGGAACAGCCGGTCGCCTGCTCCGTCGAGGACATGGTGCATCCAGATGTTGTAGCCGGCGATGTAGACCTCGGCCTCCGAGACGGCGGCCGCCTCGGCCTGGCGGACCTCGGCGGGGACGCGCTTGCCGAAGCGCGCGGCCAGACGGGCCTCGGCCCACCGGCGCCGCGACCACCCCCCTCCGTGCTGCAGGCGCTCCGCCAGGGTCGTCAGCGGGAAGTTGAGCAGGACGGTGAAGGCTATCTTGTTCTTGAAGAAGTCGTCGTTGAGGTGGGCCGAGGGCTCGTAGGCGGCGAAGGCCTCGTCTAAGGGGATGACCGGCCCGATGTCGAGGTCGGCCTGGCGGCGCAACTCCAGGCCCATCTGGGCCATGTGCCCGTCCACCTGCTCGAAGACGCGCTCGAAGCGCTCGAACAGGGCGTCGAGCGCGGGGCCCTCGGGGGCGAAGTTGGCGCGCACGAAGGCCGCGAAGGCCTCGGCGTCCCCGTCTTCCGCCCGCCAGAACGCGGCGGCCTGGCGCAGGCCACGCTCGAGGCGGGCGTCCTGTCCGGGATGGTCCGCGCGCAGGGCGTCCAATAGGGCCGGGGACGCATCGGACGGGGCCGACCAGGAAGGCAGGGAGACCCCCGCCGCAAGGCACGCCGCCAGAGCCAAACGGAAAGGTGTTTTCATGTGTCCCCCGGCCCGGATTCTAGAACAATAACCCGGGCCCGGATGTCGTCCGAATTGAACGGCCCCCCGGGGGAAGGTATAATCCCCGAGAAGGAAGGGTGCGTGAGCGGTTGAAACGAACGCTCTCGAAAAGCGTCAGGGATGAAAGTCCCTCGTGGGTTCGAATCCCACCCCTTCCGCCAGATTTCTACGCTGAAGGCTTCAGCTCAAGGATGGGCGGTAATCGCGACGATGGTGATCTGACCCTTCTTCGGGCCGTAGTGCCAGAAGACGCGGTAGGCGGCGGGGGTCTTGTTCTCCGCGTAGGCCTCGAAGACGTCCTCCCCCCTCGGGCCGGTCAGGGAATCGAACTTGTGCGTGCTCAGACCCGGATGACGGAGGTCCTTCTCCATCAGGGCCAGGGTCTTTCGGACGGCCTTCCAACGTTTGGCTAGGTTCGCGCTCTTCTCCAGCGCGTCCCGCTGCAGACCGGCCGTTTCGGTGTATACGAGCTCGAAGCGCAACGGCTACCCCGCGTCGTCGTCGGAGTATTTCGCCAGACTGGGCTTCTTCACAAGCTTCCCGTCCGCGGAGTCCTGGAGGCCCCGCCGGACCGAGTCCAAGGCGTTCGCATTCTTGTAGAGCCACGCCTCGGCCGCCGGGATTGTGACCAAAGGGTCCAGCAGGATCTGCCCGAGCGCATTCTGGTAGATGCGGTAGGCCTTCCCCGGGTTGCGCACCCGCTTCAGGACGATGCGCTTCTTGCTGTCCGCCCGGACGTCGGCGACCTCCGCGAACGCGCCGTCGCGCACGATGCTCTCTCCGGGCATACCCCAGTATAGACGAAAGTGGGATTTTTGTCAAGGTGGGATTTCCCACTTCACGACGCATCGAGCCCCGCCCGCCTTTAGTCCCCGTTCAGTTTGCTACCCTTTGACCATGTCCTGGAACCCTTTCGCCAAGATCAAAGAGAAGCTCACCGGCGCGCCCAAGAGCGATGACGCTCAGAAGGCCGCCGAAGCCGCCCTGCTCGGCGGCGGCACGCCCGACCTGAAGGAACTCGAGAAGTCGGGGATGATGGGCAAGTTCTTCCGCTACTGGAAGAACCCCGCCTTCCTGGCCCAGATGAAGGCCGTCGCCGTCGCGATGCAGAAGGACGGCGTCAACGTCAAGGACCAGGCCGCCGTGAAGGCCTGGGTCGACAAGCACCAGAAGGACATCATTGCGGGGAAGTTCAACGCCTCCGCCGCGTCCGCCGAACAGAAGCCCGGCACCTTCGTGAAGACGGACCCCGAGGTCGGCCGCAACGACGCCTGCCCCTGCAAGTCCGGCAAGAAGTACAAGAAGTGCTGCGGCGCCGCCTGAGCGCCTAGCGCATCAGCAGCAGGGTCGCGAAGCCGAGATAGCTGGCCGTGCTGATGAGGTCGGTCAGGGTCGTCACCAGAGGCCCAGTCGCGGTGGCCGGGTCGATGCCAAGCTTCTCGAAGAGGAACGGCACGAAGGCCCCCAGCGTCGCCGCGATGGTCATCGACGTCAGGGTGCCCAGGCCGATGACCCACGAGAAGTCCCACCCGAAGCGGTTCCCGTAGAAGGCGTGCGCGGCCAGGACCATCGCCGCACTGTAGAGCAGACCCAGGAGCCCCCCCACGCGCAGGTCGCGCAGCACCGTGCGCGCGCGGTCCTTCGGGCCCAGCGCCCCGGCGGCCAGCGAGCGCACGACCATGATGGCCGACTGCGAGCCCACGTTGCCGCCCATCGCGGCGATGAGCGGCATGAAGGTGGCCAGCGCGACCAGCTTCGAGAGCGTCGCCTCGAAGCGGTGGATGACCAGAGAGACGAGGAGCTGCCCGACGCAGGTCACCGCCAGCCAGGGGAGCCTCAGGCGCGCCGATTCGAGGGCCGTCGTCGCGTCCATATCCTCGGCCCGCGTGCCGGCCATCTTCGCGATGTCCTCCTCGGTCTCTTCCGCCGTCACCTCGTCCATATCGCGATCGATGACGACGCCGAGCAGGCGACGCTCGCGGTCCACGACGGCGCAGCAGCTAAGGTGGTAGTGCTGAAAGAGCTTGGCGCCCTCCTCCTGGTCCGCATCGGGCAGCAGCAGCCGCGGGTTCGACTCCATCAGCTCCGAGACGGGCATATCGGCGGGGGCCACGACCAGCTTCTTGAGGGTCACCGTGCCGACGAGGCGCTCCGCTTCGTCGAGGACGAACAGGGTCTCAAGGAAGGTATTCTCGATGAAGCGCAGGCGCGTCGAGACCGAGATGCGCGAGAGGGCCTCGCGGCAGGTCCGCCGCGCCGACAGCGTCACGTAGCGCGTGCGCATCAGCGAGCCGACCGAGTCCTCCGGGTAGGACGCCACCTCCGCAGCGCGGCCGGCCGCCGAGCTCTTCTTGACGATGGCCTCGAGCTGGCGGACGGTCTTCTTGGGGAGCTCTCGCAGCAGGCGCCCGGTCTCGGCGGGGTCGAGGTCGGCCACCAGGTCCTCGACGTCCTGGTCCTTCAGCGCGGTCAAGAGCTCCTCCTCGTGCACAGGGTCGAGCTCCTCGAAGAGCTGCAGGGCCCTCTGTCGGGGCATCAGGCGGAAGAGCACCCCGCGCTCCTCGCGCGTGAAGTGGCCCCAGCCGTCGACGAGGTCGACGGGGCTGAGTTCCTTGAGCGCCGTCTTGACCGAGCCGAACTCCTTGGCGGCGAGCAGCTCTTTGAGGTCGGAGAGGTACATCTGTATGAGCCGCATGCCGACATCATAGGAAAAAACGCCATAATCGTCCCGTGGCCGCGAAGCTGCCCGCGCTCCGCCCGCTCGACGCCTTCCCGCTGGCCCAGGACGGCCGCACCTGGCTGGCCCTGCGCGACCCGGAGGGCTGGACCGACAGGCTCGTGCTGCTGAGCGCCGCCGAGGCGCAGGTCGCCGCCCGCCTCGACGGCCTGCGCACCGCCGCCCAGGTCGCGGCCGACCTGGCCCGCCACGGCCACCCCGCGTCCGCGGACGGCGTGGCGGCCTTCGCCCGGAGCCTCGACGAGGCCCTGATGCTCGACTCCCCGCGTTTCCGCCGCCGGGTCCGGGCCGCCGCCTCGGCCTTCCGAATGGCGCGCATACGCCCCGCCGCGCTGGCCGGCCGTTCCTATGCCGCGGAGCCGCGCGAGCTCGAGGCCGAGATGGGGGCGTTCTTCACGCGTCCCGGCGGACCCGGACCCGCACCCGCGCCCGGCTCCTCTGCCCGCCCGACCGGGATAGTTGCCCCCCACATCGATTTCCACCGCGGGGGGACGGCCTACGCCTGGGCGTTCAGGGACCTCCTGGGTTCGTCGCTGCCCCCCCTCTGCGTCGTCATAGGGGTGGCCCACCGCACGCCGGGAACGCCCTTGGTCCTTGCGGCCAAGGGCTTCGAGACCCCGTTCGGGACCCTGGCGCTGGCTGAAAGGCTGGCCGCGGACCTGGAGGAGGCCGCGCCCTTCGACCTCCGGGCCGACGAGCTCGTCCACCGCTCCGAGCATTCGGCCGAGTTCCAGGCCGTATGGCTGGCGTATGCCGGGCGCCGCCTCGGCGGCAGCACGGCCATCCTGCCGCTCCTGGCCTCCTCCTGCGACCTCGACCGTGCCGACGCAGGCTCGCGGACCGAGTCGGCCCTGGACGCGCTCGCCGAGCTCCTCGGACCCCTCAAGGACGGCCTCCTGCTCGTATGCGGCGCCGACCTGGCCCACATCGGCCCGCGCTTCGGCGACGACAAGCCGGTCGACGGACCGTGGCTGGCCCGCGTCGAGGCTCAGGACCGGGAAGGGCTGGCCCTGCTGTCCTCCCGGGACCCCGCCGGCTGGCTCGCTTCGGTCCAGGCGGACGGCAACGCCCGCCGCGTCTGCGGGGTCAGCGCCCTCTACGCGTTCTCGCGCCTGCACAAGGCGCTGTTCCCGAAGACCTCGGGCCGCCTCCTGCACTGGGGCCATGCCGAAGACCCGGCGGGCGGCACGGTCAGCTTCGCATCCATGGTTTTCGGGTGACCGCCGCCCTCATCATCGCCTGCGTCGGAGTGGCCCTCGAGGTGGCCTTCACCGCGGCGACGGCCCCCGCCGTGCGCGAGGGCTGGAGGCTGAAGGGACAGAGCTATGTCTGGATGTTCCCCATCTACGCCCTGGTCGTGCCCTTCCTGGACCTGCTCCGGCCGGCCGTGGGGGCCTGGCCTTGGTGGGGGCGCGGGGCCGTCTATGTGCTGTGCATCTATGCCGTCGAGTACCTGACGGGCCTGCTCCTCCGCCGTCTGACGGGGCGCTGCCCATGGGATTACGGCGGTTCCAACTGGGCCGTCCACGGCCTCATCCGGGTCGATTTCGCCCCCGGCTGGCTGTGCGCGGCACTCATTTTCGAACGCCTCTACGTGCTGGTGCGCGGGCTGCATTTCTGTTAGGATTCCCGCGTGCTCAGGGCCCGCCGTCCGATTCGAACGCCTCTCGCCGCGGCTTTTGCTCTCGGACTGGCCCTGACCGGTCCGCAGTTCGGCGCGCTCGCGCATGCGGCCTCCCACGCCATCGCCGACGCCCACTCCCATGAACATGGGGGCATGACGCACGGACACGGACATGACGACGGCGCGCCGCACCACGAAATCCAGCAGGCCGATTCGGCTCCCGCCCTCAAGACGAACACCCCCGGAATCGGCGCGCCTGTTCAAGCCCTTTCCCAGATTCCAAGTGCCGCGTCCTCCCCCCCCCTGCGCCCCTGCTGGCCTCGCTCAAGGAAACCTCATACACCGGGCCGCCGCGGCATCGGTCCAGCGCCTCCCCTCACCCCGACCTCGCCGACCGAGCGCCTCCCACCTGAGCGACCGGCGCCTCTTTGGCCGTCCCGCTCAGCCGCTCCCCGCTCCGGTTGAACGGCATCCGAAGGAACGATCAGGAGTCTTATGCTCAAAGCAATCAGCCTTTGCCCGATTCTGTTGGTAGCCCTCATCCTCGAGCCCCTTCCCGCCGCGGCCGCCGCCGACCCGCGCGCCATCGTCGAGGCCGTCCTCTCCCGCTCCTCGCACCTGAAGGCGCTACGCCACGCCGCCGCCGCCGTGCGGGCCGATGCCCGGACGGGCACGGTCTGGGAGGGCCCCCGGGTCTCCGTGTCCCCCGGCGTACATGACTCGGCCGACGGACGCGGCCATATCCTGGCGTTCGGCCTGAGCCAGCGCCTCCCGCTCTCGGGCCGCAAGGCGGAGGAGGCCCGCGTCCTGGAGGCCCGGGCCGAGGCGGCGGATTGGGAGGCTCGCGCCGAGACGCTCGACCTCGAGCATGACACCTGGCTCGACCTCTATCGTCTGGCGGCCCTTGGCAAGGCTAAGGGACATCTGAGCGACCGGCGCCGACGCATGGGCCTCGTGAAGGGCTTCTTGACCAGCCGGCCCATCCTTTCGCCCGCCGCCATAGCGGAACGCAACCTCATCGAAGTGCGCCTACGGGAGCTCGAATCGGAATTCGACCGCGTGGAGACCGGGGAGACCGCCCTGACGCGCAAGCTCGAACTGCTCTCCGGGCTCGCTCTTGGCGCGGGAACCGCCTTGGTCTGGTTCGACCAGCCGCCCCCTTCCGGCGCTCCCGCGCCGGCGCAGCCGCCCTCGCTGCGCCGCGCCGAGAGCGCGGCCAAGGCGGCGGAATCCTCGCTCGAGGCGACCCGCCGCGCGGGCCGCCTCGACCCCCTGCTGGGCGCAGGGGTCTCCAAGGAGTCCGCCGGGACGCGCGAGAGGTCCGCCTCGCTCGCCCTGGAGGCCGACATCCCCCTGGCCGCCTGGAGCGGGAGGCCCGCTGCCGCCGCCGCCGAAGCGCTCTCGGCGGCTCGGGCCTGGACCGAGGACGCCCGGCTCGATGCCGCCCTCGACGACGCGCTCTGGCGCGCCGCGCTCGAGGAGCGCCGCCGGCGGCTCGGGCGACTGCCGATGTCCCTGGTCGAGACCGTCGACGCACAGGTCGACGGCGCCGAGGCCGAACTGCGGCGCGCCCTGGTCCCCGTCATGACCTTCCTCGAATTGGAATCGCGCGGCCATGAGCAGATCGAGGGCGTCTACCAAGCCCGCATCGATTTCCTGGAAGCGGTGAGCCGCCTGCGCCGGCTGCGCGGGCTTGGCTTCGCCTTGAGCGAGGAGGCTCCATGAACCGTTTAATCGACTTTTCCGCCCGGCGTCCCGGCTGGGTCCTGGCGGTCTTCGCCGTCCTGACTGCCTGGGGGGTTCGGGCCGCCCTCAGGCTGCCTATCGACGCCGTGCCGGACATCACGAACGTCCAAGTGATGGTCAACGTCAAGACCAAGGCGATGGACCCGCTGCGCATCGAGCGCCAAGTGACCTATCCTCTGGAGACCGAGTTGTCGGGGCTTCCCGACGTCACGGAGGTGCGCTCGCTCTCCAAGTACGGCCTGGCCCAGGTCGTCATCATCTTCAAGGACGGCACGGACCTCTACTGGGCGCGCCAGCAGGTCAGCGAGCGGCTCGTGGCCGTGCGCGAATCGCTGCCGCAGGGGCTGACGCCCGAGATGGCGCCCATGAGCACCGGGCTCGGCGAGGTCGTCATGTATGTCCTGCGCGCCAAGCCGGGCACGCCGCTGGCGGGCTGGCCGGAGAAGGAGCGCCTCCTGCGCCTGCGCGAGGTCCAGGACTTCATGGTCCGTCCGGAGATAAAGCGCGTGCCCGGCGTGGCGGACATGGACGTCACCGGCGGGCACCGCAAGGAGGTGCATGTCAATTTCCTGCCCGAGCGTCTGGCCCGGCACGGGCTGACCGTGGAGGCCCTGGTCGAGCGCCTGGAGACGGTTGGCGAGAGCGCCGGAGGCGGCTACATCGTCGATGGCGGAGCGGGCGGGAAGGACCAGGTCATCGTACGCACCGCCGGCGGCCCCGACGAAATCGAACGCCTGGCGGCCCTGTCTTTGGGCCTGGACTTCTCCGGACAGCCCTTGCGGGTCCGCGACCTGGCGAACGTGAGGGTGGACTCCACCCTGCGGGTCGGAGCCGCCACGAGCGGCGGCGAAGAGGCCGTCTTGGGCATCGTCCTCATGCGCGTGGGCGCCAACAGCCGGGAAGTCGCCCGCGACTGCGTGGAAACCCTCAAGTCCCTCGCCCTCCCCGACGGCATCGAAGTCGACGTGCTCTACAGCCGCAGCTACCTCGTGGACTCCGTCATCAGGACCGTCGGCGTGAGCTTGGCCGAGGGCGCCGGCCTGGTCATCCTGATTCTCCTGCTGCTCCTGGGGGAACTGCGCGCGGCGCTCCTGGTCGCCCTGGCCATCCCCATCTCGACCCTGTTCGCCTTCCAGGGCATGCTCGCCCTCGGCGTCTCCGCCAACCTGATGAGCCTGGGGGCCTTGGACTTCGGCCTGCTGGTGGACGGCTCGGTCGTCATCATCGAGAACGTGCTGCGCCGCTTCGGGGAGGCGAAGGACGGACACATGGACTTCTCCGCGCGCGCGCGCCTGGTCGGCGACGCCGCGCGCGAGGTGGCAGGGCCGGTCGCCTTCGGCCTGGCCATCATCATGCTGGTCTATGTCCCTGTGCTGGGCCTGGAAGGCGTCGAGGGGAAGATGTTCCGCCCGATGGCCGTGACGGTCATGCTCGCCCTGGCGGCCAGCCTGCTGGTCGCCTTGTCCGCCATGCCGGCCCTGGCCACGACCCTTCTGCGCCCCGGCCGCGCCGAGAAGGGGACGGCCCTCTTCCGTTGGGCCATGGCCGCCTACCGCCCGACGCTCGAGGCGGCGCTGCGCCGCCCGCTGGGCGTCCTGGGGGCAACCGTCGCCGTAGGCGCCCTCGCCGTCGGAGTCTACCTGCGCCTGGGGGCGGACTTCGTCCCACAGCTCGACGAGGGAGACCTCGTCATCAACCTGAGCCGCGCCACGGGCGTGTCGCTCAACGAATCAATCCGCCAGCAGGAGGAGGCCGAGAGGATCCTCGCCTCGTTCCCCGAGGTCAGTTCCGTGTTCTCCCGGATGGGGACCCCCGAGTCGGCCACCGACCCCATGGGGATCCACCTGGCCGACACATTCGTAATCCTCGAGAAGGACCGCGCTCGCTGGACCAAGGTGGACGGCCGCCCGCGCACCAAGGAGCAGCTCTTCGAGGCCATGAAGGAGCGCCTCGAGGCCGGTCTCCCGCCCCAGGATGTGTCCCCCAACCAGCCCATCGAGATGCGCTTCAACGAGATCCTGGAGGGAAGCCGCGCCGACGTCACGGTGCGCGTCTTCGGGCCGGACCTCGACCGGCTGCTCGAGCTCTCGGAGCAGGCCAACGACATCCTCGGGAAGGTCCCCGGGGTCGACTCGGTGGAGACGGACCCCCTGACCGCTCTGGCGAAGACTCCGGTGATGGACATCGCCTTCGACCACGAGGTCTTGGCCCGCCTCGGCCTGTCCCTGCGCGACGCCAACCGCCTCGTCGAGACCGCGATGTCCGGGACGGAGGTGGGCTCGTTCTACCAAGGGGCGTGGCGCTATCCGGTGATCGTCCATCTCGACGAGAACCTGCGCGACCGCTTCGAGCAGATCGCCGCGCTCCCGGTGAGCCTCCCCGGAGGCGGGACGGTGCCGCTCTCGAAGATCGCCCGCCTCGAGCGCAAGGACCAGGTGACGACCATCGCCCGCCAGTGGTCCCGGCGCTACGCCGCCGTCTCGTTGTTCAGCAAGGACCCCGACATCGCGGGCTTCGTCGAGCGAGCCAAGGCCGCCGTCGACGCTCAGCTCAAGCTCCCGCCCGGCTACTCCCTCTATTGGGGCGGACGGTTCCGCAACCTGGATTCCGCCCGCCGGCGCCTGCTGGTCGTGGTTCCCGCAACCTTGGCCGGGGTGTTCCTGCTGCTGCTCGTCCATTTCGATTCGTGGACGAAGGCCGGGGTGGTCTACAGCGCCGTCCCCTTCGCCTTGGCCGGCGGCATCTTCGCGCTGGCGCTGCGCGGCATCCCGATGAGCGTGTCCGCCTCCGTCGGGTTCATCGCCTTGGCCGGCATCGCCATCCTGAACAGCATGGTCCTGGTGAGCTCCTTCGACCGCCTTGAGGCCGAGGGCCGGAGCGCGGAGGACGCCGCCCGGGAAGGCGCGCTCCAGCGACTGCGCCCGGTGCTCATGACGGCCCTGGTGGCGAGCCTGGGGTTCGTGCCCATGGCCGTCAGCGCGGGACGGGGCGCGGAGGTGCAGAGGCCGCTGGCCACCGTGGTCATCGGAGGGATCGTGACCTCGACCCTCTTGACCCTCCTCGTGGTCCCGGCCCTCTATTCGATGTTCTGCCGCATCAGGCGCCGGGCACGCCCCGCCCCGGCTGCATGAACCGGCGCGGCGCGAACGAAGCCTCAAGTCCGGCACCGTTTGGTATAATACCCTGGCTCCCAATCCCCGAGGCCCCATGAACCCCATCCCCGCCGCCAAGATCGTCATCCCCGAAGAGGACCGCAAGGCCATCCTGGCCCGCATCGACGAGTCCCTCAAGACCGGCGCCCTGACCCTGGGCAAGAACGGCAAGGAGTTCGAGGCCGACTTCGCCAAGCTGGTGGGGACCAAGCACGCCGTCGCGGTCAACTCCGGGACCAGCTCCATCGAGATCCCGCTGCGCGTGCTGGGCGTGGCCGGCAAGGAGGTCGTCGTCCCGACCAACACCTTCTTCGCCACCGCGGCCGGCGTCGTCCACGCCGGCGGCGTGCCCCGATTCGCCGACATCGACGCCCGCACCCTGGCCTTGACCCTCGAGAGCGTCAAGAAGGCCGTGACGCCCAAGACCGCCGGCGTCGTGATGGTGCACATCGCCGGCCTGGTCAGCCCCGAGACCCCCAAGATCGCCGAGTTCTGCAAGGCCAAGGGGCTGTTCTTCTTCGAGGACGCCGCCCACGCCCACGGGTCGTCGCTCAACGGGCGCATGGCCGGCACCTTCGGGGCCGCCGCCTCGTTCTCGTTCTACCCGACCAAGGTCATCACCTCGGCCGAGGGCGGGATGATCGTCACGGACTCCGATGACATCGCCGCGCAGGCCCTGCAGTACCGCGACCAGGGCAAGGAAGGCTTCCTGACCAACTTCCACGTGCGCATGGGCTACAACTGGCGCATGAGCGAACTGCACGCCGCCGTCGGGGTGTTCCAGCTCAAGCGCCTGGCCGAGTTCATGCGCGAGCGCAACCGCGTCGCCTCCGAGTACCAGCGCCGCCTCAAGGGCCTCGAGGGCCTGACCCTGCTGACCCCGCCGGCCGGCTCGGTCTGCAACTACTACAAGGTCGTCGCCCTCCTCGACCGCGGCCTCGACCGCGCGTCCGTCAAGAAGGAGCTCAAGGAGCGCTTCGCGGTCTCGCTCTCCGGCGAGGTCTACGACACCCCGCTGCACAAGCAGCCCGTTTTCCAGGAATACGCGCGAGGGAAGTTCCCCGTCGCCGACGACGTCTGCGCCCGCCACGTCTGCCTTCCGGTCTTCCCCGGCATGAGCGACGAGCAGGTCGCGCAGGTCGTGACCGGTCTCGAGCAGGTCCTGGCTGCCAGGAAGGTGGCATCATGAAGGTAGGCGTCATCGGCGGCTCCGGCTTCATCGGCTCGCACGTCGTGGACAAGCTCGCGGACGCGGGCCACGACGTCACGGTCTTCGACATCATGTCCCCACACCGCCCGGACGTGCGTCACACCGTGGCCGACATCCTCGACCCGGGCCGGACCACGCTGGCGCTGGCCGGCGAATACGACGCCATCTACCTGCTGGCCGCGGTGGCCAACGTCAACGACGTCTACCACATCCCCGTCGAGTCGGTGCAGACCAACGTGATGGCGGTGGCCAACGTGCTGGAGGCCGCCCGCCGGACCGGCGCCAAGCGCGTCATCCTGGCCTCGACCGCCTGGGTCTACGGGATGACCGAGCAGAGCGAGGTCGACGAGGAGACGCCGTTGAGCGTCAACTCCGTCAACCACGTCTACACGGCCTCGAAGGTGGCGGCCGAGATGCTCTGCCACTCCTACTCGAAGCTCTACAAGCTCGACACCACCATCCTGCGCTACGGCATCCCCTACGGGCCGCGCGCGCGCATGGGCACGGTGCTGGCGACCTTCGTCAACCGCGCGATGCGCGGGCAGCCCATCGTCATCCAGGGCGACGGTTCGGCCTGGCGCAGCTTCGTCTACGTCGAGGACCTGGCGCTCGGCAACGTCGCCGCGCTGCAGGACGCCGCGAGGAACCAGACCTACAACCTCGAGGGCTCCGAGCGCACCACCGTCCGGCAGATCGCCGACAAGGTCAAAGCCTCGTTCCCGAACGCCGACATCCGCTACGTCGACGCGCGGGCCGGGGACCTGGCCCCGAAGGTCGTCTCCAACCGCAAGGCCCTGAAGGAACTGGGCTGGAAGCCCACGGTCTCGTTCGACGAAGGGGCCGACAGCTACATCCGGTGGGCCAAGGAGAACCTCCAGGCCCAGAAGAAGCCGGCGCTGGCCTAGCTGGAGCCGGCGGGCGAAGGCGCGGGGGGATCCCCCCCGCGCCCTTCTTTTTCCCGGGAGACCGCCAGCCAGAGCCCCAGGGCGGCCGCGACGCAGAGCACGGGGAACAGGGCCGCCGAGCGCGGCGAGGCCCGTTCGGCCAGCCAGCCCATGGCCTGGTGCCCGAGGGCCAGCGCGACGACCATCGCCGCGTAGACGAAGGCCATCGCCTCGCGCAGGCCGCGCGGGTGCTCCACCGACAGGCGCGTCATGAGCAGCGGGAATACCGGCCCGAAGCAGGCTCCCGCCGCGGCGAAGCCCCACGGACGCCCGAACGCCCCCGCCGCCGCGGCGACGGCGCCGGCGCCCAGGCCGAAGGCCACCAGCGCGCGCTCGGCCGCCGGACGCGCGAAGGCGGCGGTGGCCGCCCGCCCCGCCGCCAGGGCCAGGAAGAAGCCGCTGAGGACCTTCCCGGCCGCGTCGAGGGACGCCCCGCCGCTGGTCAGGACCGCGACCATCCACATCGAGGTCATGACCTCCCCGAGCACATAGAGGGCGATGACGCCGCCCAACCCCCAGGGGGCGCCCGCGAAGGAAGGCGCGGGCCCCTCCTCGGCCGAATGTGCCGAGCCGAGGCCCCGCGCGGCGCCGGCCAGGAGCAGCGGCAGGAGGGCCGGCGCCGCCAGCAGCGGCCCGACGCTCCAGCCGGCGCGGTGGGCCCAGCCGACATAGAGCGGCGGGAGCACGCAGCTCAGGCCGTAGAATACGTGCAGGGCGCTCAGCGTCCGGGCCCGCGCGCCGGGGGCGCTGCCGCGCACCACGAGCAGGTTCGCGCACAGGCCCAGCCCGACGTTGCCCGCCCCCCAGACAAAGCCGGCGGCCGCCAAGGTCCCCAGGCCGGGGGCCGCCGCCGCCGCCAGCATCGCCCCGCCCTGCAGCAGCGCCGACAGCGCCACGACGGCCCGGTCGCTGAGGTGGGAGAGCGAGCGCATCGCCAGCAGGTTGAAGGCCAGGGAGCCCAGGCTGCCGGCAGTCAGGAAGGCGGACAGGCGCCCGTAGCCTTCCCCGTAGCGTTGGGCCAACAGCGGCAGGGCCGGCGCGCGGACGCTGTCGCTCAACGACGACACGACCATGCAGGCGACGCCGAAGAGGACTAGGCGGCGTCCGTCTCGGGATGTTCCCATGAGGCGTAGAGGAGGACGACCCCCGCGGCGATCAGGCCGATGCCGACCCAGCGCACGGGCCCGACCACCTCCCCGAGGAACAGGCGCGCCGCCAGGGCCACCAGGATGTACTCGAGGGCGTTGAGCGGCAGGGCCCAGCTCACCTGCGACCAGGACAGGACGGCCAGCCAGAGCAGGAAATTGGCCAGCTCGAGGGCGATGCCCCCGATGACCCAGGGGTTGGTCACGGCCGCCGAGAAGAAGGCCCAGACGGCCGAGGGGGTGAACACCTCGAGCGATCCTACGAGCTGCATGCCCTTCGAGAGGCAGAGGTTGCCCGCCCCCGCCGCGAGGATGGCGACCAGCATCACCGACAGCGAGCGCAGCCTCACCAGGACCCCATCACGCAGCCCACCCCGGCCACGATGAGCCCGATGGCGGCCCAGCGCCGCGGCGCGACGCGCTCCTTGAGGAACCACATGGCCATCAGGGCCGTCACGGCGTATTCGACGGCGTTCATCGGCAGGGCCCAACTGACGTCCGCCCACGACAGCACCACGAGCCAGAGCAGGAAGTTCGCCGCGCCGGCGACGAGGCCGAGCAGCACCCACTTGTCGGTGACCGACCCCCAGCCCCAGCGCAGCAGATGCCCGGGGGAATAGTCCTCGAGCGGGCCGCGCGCCCGCATCCCGCGCGAGGTGAGGACGTTCGAGAGGCTCGAGGCCAGCATCGCCGCCCACAGCACGACGGTCGCCCGGATCAACGCACCGCCTCCGCGAACGCCATCCGCCGGACCCCGGCCCGTTCCAGCGCCTCGCGCACGCGCGGGGAGAGCAGGGCCGCCAGCTCGTCGGCATGGCGGTAGCCGGGCATCTCGTCGGCCAGCACTCCGGAGGATTCCGTGGCGGGGTGGCAGTACACCTCGGTGACGCCGCGCCGCAGGCGGCCGGCGACGCGCAGCCAGGCCGTTTCGTCCATCGCGCCCGTCTCGAAGAGGCCGTGCAGCTCGTCGTTGGTGGCCAGTCCCGCGGCGTGGAAGCGCAGGCGGGCGGCGGCGGTCCAGGGAGCCATCAGCAGGGCCGTGCCGGCCTGGGCGGCCGGGAGGCCGCTCCAGCGCTGGGCCGGGACCCGCACGGCGGGGACGCGGAACTCCCGCGCCAGCCGCGCGACGATGCCGGCGACGGTGGGGTGGATGTGGAAGTGGTTGTGCCCGTTCACATGGTCGAACGCCAGCCCCGTCCCGGCGAAGCGCTCGAACTGCGCGCGGCACTCGGCCTCGGCCTGCCGGCGCACGCGCGCGGAGAAGAAGATCGCGGCGCCGACGGCGGCCATGTCCGTGCGCAGGCGGCCGCGCGCGTCGACCAGGTCGGGGATGAGCCCGGGGTCCAGCACGGGCCGCCCGTGTACGAGCACGAGGTGCAGCCCGACCCGCAGGCCCGGGTCGGCCTCGGCCAGCGCCACGGCCTCCTTCCAGGCGGGTGCCCCCACCATGAGGCTGGCCGCGGTGAGGATGCCGTCGCGCCGGGCCCGCGCCACGGCCGCGTTCACCTGCGGGCTCAGCCCGAAATCGTCGGCCGTGACGACGAGGCGCGTCACGGCTTGGACGCCTCGACCATGCGGTTGCCGACCAGAGTGAAGACCCGGCCCTTCCAATGGACCGTGCGGCCGGATAGGGCGGCGAACCAGGTGGCCAGGCCCGCCAGGTCGCGCAGCGGCAGCGCCCACAGGGCACGCATTCCGTCGGCATCCTCCAGCAGCCACGCGTTGGCCGCCCCGGTGGCCAGGCGCGCGGCCAGGGTCACGGTGACGATGCCCGCGCCCCAGAAGCCCCCCAGCAGCGCATAGAGCACGGCGAAGGGGACCCCGCGCACGAGCCAGGTGAAGAAGAATCCCGCGGGGCTGGCCGCGCGCGTGTTCTGGTCCCAATAGAGCTGATGGCGCCACCAATCCCGCCACGAGCGCAGGTCGATGCCGGTGCGGGCCACATGCGGGACGAAGGCGATGCGCAGGCCGGCGCGCAGCACCGCCGTCCCCAGCTCGAAGTCCTCGACCAGGGTATCGGCCATCGGCTCCAGCCCTCCGATGCGCTCGAGGGTCTCGCGGCGCAGGGCCTGGGAGGCGCCGGGGCAGGCCGCGGAGGCCCCGGTGACCGTCGCGAAGACCATCGAGGGCACGAACTCGGCGTTGAGGGACAGGAGTTCCAGGGTCTCGAAGAAGCCCCGCGGTCGCCAGGCGCGGTACAGGGTGCAGGCCACGCCCACCTGCGCGTCGGACAGCGGGGCCGTTATGGCCCTCAGGTAGCCGGGGTCCAGGTGCATGTCGGAGTCGGAGTAGACCAGCACCTCCCCGTCGGCGCGCTTGGTGGCGGTGAGGATGTTGCACAGGCGCCCGTTGGGGCCCGCGCAGGCCGGGTCGACCACCACCTTCACCAGGTCGGGGCGGCGGGCCCGCAGCCGCTCGGCCACCGCGCGCGCCGGGTCGGCCTCGTCTTGCAGGGAGAAGACCACCTCGTAGTCAGGGTAGTCCTGGGCCAGGGCCGTGGCCAGGTTCTCCTCGAGCCCGCGCTCCACGCCGCACAGCGGCTTTATCAGCGAGACCCGGGGGGGCTTGGCCCAGGCGGGCGCCGCGCGGCGGCGCAGGAACCAGGCCAGGCACACGGTCACCAGGACCCAGTAGAAACCGGAGCAGAGGACCGGGAGGAGTAGCGGGGCCCGCCAGGACATCTTGAGACCCGATGATAGCAGTTATCGACGGGCGAGTTCTTCGAAGCGCTCGGGCGAGAAGAACTCGGAGGCGGCGGGCAGGCCCTCCGGAGGGGCCTTGGGCTTCATCGGCTTCCAGCCGTTCTCGAAGAGCATCCGGAAGTAGGCCATGAAGAACGCCACGTCGGCCGCGTCGGACGTGAAGCTGACGTTCTCGTAGGAGTTCGTCTCGGCGTTGGAGGTGTAGTTGTAGGAGCCGGCGCCGAGGACCTTGCCGTCCACCAGGACGAACTTGTTGTGGTTCTTCTCGAAGTAGACGTTGTCGTAGGGGTTGGGGCCGCCCAGGATGCGCACATCGAAGTCGTGGTAGGCGAACCAGTCGTCGAGCTTCATGAGCTTCGACTGCATCCGGTCCAGCACCAGGCTGACCTTGACGCCCCGCTGCTTGGCCGCCAGCAGCTCCTCGGCGATGCGCACCGAGTAGAAGCTGAACATCGCCACCTCGACCGAGACCTTGGCCGCCCTGATGGCCTTGACGACCGTGTCCTCGACCAAGCCCTGCGGCGAGAAGACCTGCCGGGGGAGCTTCGTGCCGTTCACCTCGACGGCCAGGTCCTCGTCGACCGGGGCCCCGGCCGGGCGCTCCCCGGCCCAGTCGTGCTCCTCGGCCTTCTTCTCCGGCTGGGAGTAGGTGCGCATCCAGTCCCAGACCTTGCGGTAGAAGGCCACGCGCTTGGCATCGTCGGTGAACTGGATGTGCTCGAAATGGTGGTTCTCGGCCGTGAACGCCCAGTTGTAGGAGCCGTACTCGACCAGCTTGCCGTCGAAGATGGCGATCTTGTTGTGCATGATGCCGGGCAGGCGCGTGCCGCGCAGGACGGTCGTGTCGAACTCGTCGAAGAGGGCCTGGACGTTGGGGTTGCGCTCGCGCTCCTCGCCGTCGGTGTAGCGCCCCTTGGGGAAGGCCTTGTTGTAGTCGATGATGACCCGGACCTTCACGCCCCGGGCTTTGGCGCGCTTGAGGGCCGCCAGGATGTCCTCGAGGTTGAACTCGTAGAGGGCCAGCTCGATGGACTCCTTCGAGGCGTCGATGGCCTTGACCAGGATGTCCTTGACCGGGTGGACCGGCCGCACGGCGGCCGAGGGCAGGGTCTCCCCATTGAAGGCGACCTGGCGCGCTTCGGGCAGCGGCCCCCACGTCGGGGCCGGAGGCAGGGGCTGCGGCGTCCCGCGCAGGCCCTCGAGGACCTCCTCGTCGGTGGGGAGCGCGGGCTCCGAGGCGGGCGGGACGACGCGCTCGGCGCCGCGGGCCTTGAACATGTCGTCGAAGAAGGCCGTGAAGGACGCCGCGTCCTTGGCGTTGTCCAGGAAATAGAGGCCGTCGAAGTTCGTCACGAAGCCGCTCTTGGTCCAGTTCGTCGAGCCGGTCATGACCAGGCGCCCGTCGAGGATGGCCAGCTTGTTATGGTTCTTCTCGGCGTACTCCGGGCCGTCCTCGTTGGGACCGGCCAGGAGCTTGACCGGGATCTTGTTCCAGGCCAGCCAGTCGACGAACTTCTTCATGAAGTCCTGGCCGTACTGGGACTTGTCGGCCAGCACCCGGACCTTCACGCCCCGGGCCTTGGCGGCCGCGATGGCCCGCACCACCTTGGGCGAGGTCAGCGTGAACATCGAGACGTCGATGGTCTTCTTGGCCGCGCCCAGCGCGCGCGCGACCAGGTCCTCGATGGATGCGTCGGGAGAGAACGCATAGGCCGGGAGGGCCTCGCCGTTGAACCCGATGGACGGGGCCGGGTCCTTGGGGGGCGTCGGGACCGTCTGCGGCCAGGCGCGCTCGCGCGCCTGGGCGAACGGGACGCTCAGCGAGCGCATCCAGTCCCAGTAGGCCTGCATGCCGCCGAGGAGCCTCTTGTCGTCGGTGAAGACCGCGTTCTCGAAGTGGTTCTCTTCCGAGGTGTAAGACCAGTTGTAGGAGCCGAAGAGCCCGAAGGAGCCGTCGAAGACGGCCAGCTTGTTGTGGGCGATGCCCCAGCGCTCGGTGCCGCGCAGGATGGTGACGTCGAAGCCTTCCGAGATCATCGACTGGAGCTCCAGGGAACGGCTCGGCCAGTAGCTCGACCCCTCTCGCTTGGACGGGAAGGTGTTCCCGAAGTCCACGATGACCCGGATCTTCACCCCGCGCGCCTTCGCCGCGCGCAGCGCCGTCAGGATGTCCTTGTTGCGGAACTCGTAGAGGGCGATGTCGATGGAGGTCTTGGCGGCGTTTACGGCGGCGACGATCAGGGGCCCGACGGGACGGTCCGGACGGAAGGCGACCGAGGGGAACTCGGTCCCGTTGAACGTCAGCGTCCGCGCCGGGATCTTGGGGTCCGGGGGCGGGGGGGTCTCCTTCTTGCGTCCGCGGCCCTTGCCCGCCGCGGCGGCCTCGAAGGCCGCCAGCGGGGAGACGTCCTCCGCCTCATAGACGCCGAAGAGGATCCCGGCCTTCTGGTTGAAGAAGCGCTCGGCCGAGGCGCTCTGCTCTTGGGCCGAAGCATCGGAACGCGGGGCCTCGGCGTCCGCGCCGAGGGCGGCGAGGCCCGGCTTCTCGCGTCCCGCCTTCTCGTCGCCCGCCACCGCATTGACCGCCGTGCGCAGGCCTTCGCGCGCGGAGGCGGGGGTGATGGCGGTCCGGGCGACAGGCATCCCGGCCGCGGCGACGGCCGCGGGGAGGGCCTTGGCCGCGGACGGAGCCTGGATGGCGGGAGAGGGTAATAGGGAAGGGGCGGCCGGGAGGCCTGAGGCCAGATTCGGCGCGGAAAAGGACGCTCCGGCCGAAGGGGTCAGGGCGGGCGCGCCCAAAGGCGCCGGAACGGCCTGGACGACGCTACCGGCCCGCACGGGCGCCGAGACCACCTGCGCGAACAGCGACGGGGGGAAGGCCGTGGTGAGCCCCACGGCCAAGGCCAGGACGCGGTTGAGGGCGGCCTTCATCACTCGGATGGTACCGGAGAACCGGATCGGCCCGAAGGGGCGAAGGGCCCAGCCGCCCCGAGGCAAGCGGCCCAACGCCTCCTGGGCCTTAGGGTGGTCACATCCTTTCCTATAATAGGGGCATGCTCCCCACCCCCGAGAGGCTGGAGAAGGTCCGCGACGAGTTCTTCCGCATCCGCTGGGAGGGCGGGCATGTCAGCGAATACTCCTTCCGTACCCTGCGCCAGGAATGCCGCTGCGCGGGCTGCCGCGACGAGTTCACCGGACGGCGCATCCTGGACCCGGAATCCGTGCCCGCCGACCTCAAGGCCGGCAAGGCAACCTTGGTCGGGAACTACGCCGTGGCCTTCCAGTTCTCGGACGGGCACGGCTCGGGCATCTACACCTTCGAGGCCCTGCGCGCGCTCTGCCCCTGCTGCGCCCCCAAAGCCTGAGGCCCGTTCGGGCCCGTGATATAATCTGGGCCTCCGTGCGCCCGACGACCCGCGCCCTAACCGTCCTTCTGGCCCTCGCAGCCCCGGCCTGGTCCTCCGACGCCGTGCTGGGAACCCTGCTCGACGCGCGCGCGCCGGCGGCGGCCCCGGCCGTCTTCGACGGCAGCCGCGCGGGACGCGCCGCGCCCCTCCCCGTCCGGGCCGAGGCGCCCGACGGCGCGGCCGGCCCCGCCGCCCTGGAACGCGGAGCCCCCCCGGTAGCGCCCCGGACGCCGGCCCCCTCCGCGCCCCGGCCCGCGCGAGGCGTCAGCGACGGCTTCATCGGCCTCTACCCCGAATCGGACTTCGAGCTGGGCACGGGCCGCTGCGAGGCCTGCCGCGGGACGCGCGAGGGGAAATGGTACTTCCTCGACGAGGTCATCGCCACCCCGAAGACCGGGCCCGAGGGCGTCGTCTGGCTGGGCTCCCCCGAGCTGGTGCGGGGGGCACGCCTCTCGGCCGACGGCCGCTCGGCGACGCTGGAGGACGGCTCCGTCGTCGCCCTCGCGCTGGCCGACCGGCTGCCCTCCAACCGCTCCGTCTTCGACGCCTCGAGCCTCGCCTACCTGCGCGGGCGCACCGTGCGCATCCGCGGCGAGTTCGTCGAGCTGCGCGGCGTGCGCACTCTGGTGGCCCGCACCCTGTGGCCCGAGGACTTCCGCCTCGACCCGTCCGGCCTGGCCGCCGCCGACGCCGGCACGCTGTCCGGCATCGACGGCCTCATCGCCGCCGACAAGGGCGGCGCCCGCGGGGAGTTCCAGACCAAGCTCCTGTGGGAGCGCCCCGGCGCGGGCCGGGCCTGGGAAGGCAAGCCCGTGATGGGCTTCATGCTCAACGGCGCCCAGGGCGACGACGACGAGTCGCTGGCCGGGCATTTCAGCCTCTTCACCGGAAGGGTCGGCCCGGGCGGGAGCATGGCCGACTGGATGTTCGACAACTTCTACGACATGGACTCCGTCAGCGAGAAGGGCATCGTGGCCGGCATGGTGCCGATGGACAAGTACATGGCCGACCTCAACAGCGGCCAGAGCTGGTACCGCCCGACCTACATGCTGGTGATGGTGATGAAGGACGCCCGCGTCCCCCTGGAGTTCTCGGAGGCCTTCAAACGGCGCTACGCGGACTACTACGCCCACCGCATCAAGTACGACCGCACCTTGAGCCCCTGCACGGCCCAGATCGTCGACCCGCTGCGCGAGGGCGGCTGGACCTTCCCGGCGCAGGGCCCCACCCCGTCCCTGGTCGCCCGGCTCGTCGCGGGGCTGGCCGGGGGGACCGACCCCAAGACCCGCGAGGAGCTCTACCGGATGCTGCGCCAGGAGCCCACCCACCTCTACCCGCGCGCCGCCTTCGACAGCATCGGCGGCGACCTGCTGAGCCTGGCCGGCGCCTACGGCGCCGACCCCCTGGGCCGCGAGCTCTCCGCGCTGGAGAAGCGCATCGCCGAGGACCTGGAGGCCGTGGTCTTCGTGCGCCTGCCCCAGATCCCCTCGAGCCGCCGCTTCGGCCGCGACCCGGCCGGCGGCTTCGTCGACTACTTCCGCCGCGTCCCGATGGACCGCTCCAAGTGGGAGACGGTCCCCACCTCTCCCCGCCCCTACCCGCCCCCTCACTAGCTTTGGTTTAGTCTTCCCATGGCCCCCAAGAACAGGCGCGTGGCGCTGGCCACCTGCCGCACCCTCCCCGAGCCCGACCACGACGAGGCGGGCCTGCTCGGGGCCCTGCGGGCCCTCGGCGTCGAGGCCGAGACCCTGGCCTGGGACGACCCGGCGGACGACCCGGCCCGCTACGACCTCTGCGTGGTGCGCTCGACCTGGAACTACATCCACGCCCTCCCCGACTTCCTGGCCTGGCTGGAGCGGACCGCCGCCGCCGTCCGCCTCGCCAATCCGCCCCGCCTCATGGCCTGGAACTGCGACAAGGCCTACCTGATGGAGCTGGCCCTGCAGGGCGTGCCCATCATCCCCACGCGCCCCTTCCAGCGCGGGGCCTGGCCCTCCCTGGACGGGGTCCCCTGGGAGGACCTCGTGGTCAAGCCCCGCGTGGGCGCCGCCTCCTACGGCGCGCGCCGCTTCCCGCCCGGCCGGCGCGATGCCGCCGAGGCCTACCTGCGCGAGACCTGCCCGTCGCGCGACATGCTCGTGCAGCCCTATGTGCGCTCGGTGGACGGCCACGGCGAGCGCGCCCTGGTCTGGGTGGACGGCGAGCTCACCCATGCCGTGCGCAAGCAACCGCGCCTGGCCGGGGGCGACGAATCGGTGTCCCAGGCCCTCTCGCCCGAAGCCGACGAGCGCGCCTTCGCCGAGCGCGTGCTGGCCCCCCGGCGCGAGGGCCTGCTCTACGCCCGGGTGGACGTGGCCCGGGCCGAAGACGGGGGCCTGATGCTGATGGAACTCGAGCTGGTCGAGCCGTCCTTGTTCCTCGCGCAGTCGCCGCCCGCCCTCGAGCGCTTCGCCCGGGCCATCGCCTCGTACTGACCCCCCCGCCCTTTCCTTGCTCCATGTTCCCGGACTTTTGACGAGTTGTACCCCCAACGACACGTGCCCCCCGCGGGGGGGCCCGGGCTCGCAGGCTAACATGCCTGCGAGCGGTTGAATTGCACGTCTGAAGCGGTAGAATCGTGCGTCTCGGTATTG
>JACRDU010000070.1 GCA_016218495.1 Elusimicrobiota bacterium | reverse complement strand
CAACACGCTCTGCGTCCGTGGAGCGTCATTGTTCTGGAATCTCAACGGACAACGGCAACAGAAACGGAGGCAAGACCCAGCAAACTACGGCAACGGACCCTCAACGCTCTTCAGGCTCATTCCCGGATTGGAAAATGCTCCGGGGCTACCAGGCGCTGAAGAGGCCGATGTAGGCCATGAAGGCCTCTGTGCTCAACGACTTGTCGCCCGCGTGCAGGGTCCGCCCCCCCAACCACCGGAAATCGAAACGCGGACGGATAAGGCGGGCCGGGAAGAACTCCACCCCAGTCCCCAACAAAGGGAAGACGCCGCTCGACGACTGTCCCCACTCCCGCGTGTAGAAGACCGGGAAGTCGTCCACGAACTCGACCTTCTTCAAGACGGCGTGATAGTAGCCGCCGCCCAGAATGACATATGGCGAGGCGACCGATGGGAAGAAGAAGTTCTTCTTCAAGGCTATCGGCGCCTGATAATCGACCTGGAAATCCACACTCTGCCGAAAGATGTCCGTGCGGCCGAGGATGGGGATTGAAATCTGCTGCCCAGCCTTCAGGGTCCGCTGCAGGGTGCCCAAGAATACCTCGAACCCCCAGCCGTTCTTGAACATCAGGTTCCACACCCCGCCATAGCTCGTGCCCTTCTCCCTGATCCCGTATTCCTCGTGGCCCCTCAGGCTCCAGCCGACGGCCCCCCCGAATCCGAAGAGCTTGCGCTGGCCCATGAAGACGACGCGGTCTCCGGGCTCCGTCGTCAACACCCGCCTGTGCCGGTCCTCCATTCGGTCGTAGAGCACGCCGGACGACTGGAGGTCGCCGATGCCGCGGATTTCCAAATAGCCCTTCCGGTTCCCGCTGGCGTCGAGGACCCGGTAAATGTCGCGCTCGCGCACCTCGTGCAGGGTGCCTCGGTCGATCATGGCCCGCCCGTCCTGGACGGCCGTCACCTCGCCGCGGGCCTTCTGCTCGAAGGTGTAGACCTCTTTGATCTTGAGCATCAAGGGCGAGGGGGTCTCGAGGACCCGGGTCTTCTGGGTGAAGACGGCGTCTCCCTCGTCGACGGGGACGCGGCCGGGCGCGGAGGCGGCGTAGTAGTAGAGGTTCTTGCTGCGCGAGAGGAGGTCCTGAAGGACGACCTCGGTCTCCTGAGGACCGACAAAGACGGGAATGCCCGCTACGAAGGGCTGCCGGGCCTCGATGACGAGCTTGGTGGTGTTCCGGTCGTGGTAGACGGCGATGACCTTGTCGCCAAGTCCCACGGCGACGGGGGCCTCGGCCGGCTGGGAACGGAGGGCTTGGCGGGTCAGGGCACGCAGCAGTTCCCGGGTCTCGTCAGTAGAGATGGTCCCGGCTTCGAGCTTGTCGTCGAGCTCCTGGAGACGCTGATGGGGCGCCGGCGGTTCGGCCGCCCTCGAGGAAGGGGCGGTCAGCCCGAGCACGAAAGTCAGGATAAGGACGTAAGGCACCGGTCAGCCTCTACTTGCGATTCTTCCCGGCCAACAGCTTCCCGCCCAACGTCTGCGGGTCGGCCTTGTTCGCCGAGAGCAGGTCGATATGCCCCTCGGTGACCCGCTCCAGCGCGTCCCGATACAGCCGCCGGGAGATGACCAAGGACAGCTCGCGGCGGAGCTGCCGGCGGCGGCGCTCGCGCAGCTCGCCGGAGGCCTCCAGATGGGCGTGGTGCTCGACGATGTCGTTGCCCAGCTCCGTCACGCCCTTGGAGCTGAGCGCCGACACCGGGGTGACGCGCGGGGCCCAGCCCCCCCCCTTGCGGGGAGCCAGCGACAGGGCGTCCTTCAGGGCCGCCACGGTGCGCTCCACCTCGGGCAGGTCGGCCTTGTTGACGGCGAACACGTCGCCGATCTCCATCGTGCCGGCCTTCATGGCCTGGAACTCGTCGCCCTGGTAGGGGGCCGTCACGCAGACCACGGTGTCGACCACCTCGGCCACGTCCACCTCGTCCTGCCCGGTGCCCACCGTCTCGACGATGAGGCGCTGGACGCCGTAGGCCTCCAGCACGTGGATGGCCGCGAAGATGGTGGAGTTGAGCCCGCCCATCATGCCGCGCGTGGCCAAGGAGCGCATGAAGACGCCTTTGTCGAGGGCGTGCTCCTGGATGCGCAGGCGGTCGCCCAGGAAGGCCCCGCCGGTGAAGGCGCTGGTGGGGTCCACGGCCAGGACTCCGACGGTCTCGCCGCGCTTTCGGAAATGCGCCACCAACCGGTTGATGAGGGAGGATTTCCCGCTGCCGGGAGAGCCGCAGAGGCCTACGGTGTGGGAGCGGCCGTGGTCCGAGAAGAGGAGCCGGGAGAGCTCCTCGTGGCCGGGCCGCTCCTCGGTGACGACCGACAGGGCCCGCGCGGCCGCAGCGGGCTCGCCCCGCCGCACCAGCCGGGCGAGTTCCGTAGGACTAGCGTTTCGCACCGCGAGCTCTGGCCGGCTTCTTCGCCGCTTTAGGAGCGTCGAGGTGCTCGCGCAGGAAGTTCACGATCTCTTCGGTGGGGGTGCCGGGGCCGAAGACCCCGCTGACGCCCTTCTTCTTGAGGGCGGGCACGTCCTCGTCGGGGATGATGCCGCCGCCGAAGACGAGCATCGAACCGAGTCCTTCTTTCTTGAGGAGATCCACTACTTTAGGACAGAGGGTCATGTGCGCCCCGGAAAGGAGCGAGAGCCCCACGGCCTCCACGTCCTCCTGCAAAGCCGTGCGGGCTATCATCTCGGGGGTCTGGCGGATGCCGGTGTAGAGGACCTCGAAGCCGGCGTCGCGCAGCGCGCGCACGATGACCTTCGCCCCGCGGTCGTGCCCGTCGAGGCCCGGCTTGGCTATCAAGACGCGATGCGCGCTCACCACAGTCCCTCCTGGGTCTCCAAGAGCTCGACGGCCACGTCGACCGCGTCGGGCCAGAACTTCGTGCCCTTGCCGGCCTTGATCTCGGCCACCGCCTGCTTGCGCAGGTCCGCGGCGGGGATGGCGCCCATCATGCGCAGCTCCTCGATGACCTCGACGATGGCCAGGATGCGCGCCCCGACGGGGATGTCCTCGCCCTTGAGCTTGCCCGGGTAGCCCTGGCCGTCCCAGCGCTCGTGGTGGTGCTTGATGATGGGCATGGCCCCGTCGAGCAGGCGGATGCCCTCGAGCATCTTGACCGAGAGCAGGGTATGCTGCTCCTCGACCGGGTTCGTGATGCCGACCTCGGCCAGGACCTTGGGGTTCTTGAAGCCCACATAGCCGATGTCGTGCAGCAGCCCGGCGTAGTACATCATCCGGTACTCGTACTCGTCGCCGCCCATGGCCCGGATGACGGCGCAGGCCAGGCGCGCGGCGCGCGTCGGGTGCTCGATCATCTTGGGCTTGGAGATCTCGATCATCCCGACCAGGAGCTCCAGCACGTGCGAGAAGAAGTTCTTCTGGTCCTGGATGATGCGCGTGTTCGTGATGGCCACCGAGGCCAGGTTCGCCAGCGCGGAGAGCAGCCCGATGTCCTCGGGGGAGTACGGCGGGTTGCGCTTGTTGAGGACCTCGCAGACCCCGACCAGCTCGCCGCGGAAGAACATCGGCACGGCCAACAGCGAGCGCGTGATGAAGCCCGAGGCCTTGTCGAACTGCCCGGCGAAGCGCGGGTCGGTGGAGGTGTCGTTGACCACCTCGGGCTTGCCGTGCTGGGCCACCCAGCCGGCGATGCCCTTGCCGATTGGCAGGGTCATCGTCTTGAGCTTGGCCCCGGCCGAGCCGCCTGCCACCTTGAAGAACAGGCTCTTCTTGTCGTCGGTGACCAGCATGATGGAGCTGGCCTCGGAGTCGAGCAGGCGTTCGGCGGCCGCCCCGATCTTCTCGAGCAGGTAGTCGAGGTCCGGGGTGGAGTTGAGGGAGCCGGCGATGGAGAAGAGCTCGAGCGCCAGCCCTGTATCGAACGCGCGTCCGCCGCTGGGGGCCTGTGTTCCGCTCATTTCTTCTCCTCTTCGTCCGTA
The DNA here is from genome assembly GCA_016218495.1 of Elusimicrobiota bacterium. GTDB lineage: Bacteria > Elusimicrobiota > Elusimicrobia > UBA1565 > UBA1565 > SCTT01. The sequence goes on along the minus strand of JACRDU010000070.1, from coordinate 9,781 downwards.
CCGCCGAGAACTTCGCGCACCGTCGTGACCCCCTTCTTCACCTTCTCCAGGCCGTCGCCCATGATGGTCCGCATCCCCTCGCGGATGGCGTGCTCCTGGATGTTGAGGGCCGAAGCGTCCTCCAGGGTCTGCTTGCGCAGGTTGTCGGACATGACCATCAGCTCGTGGAAGCCCACGCGGCCCTTGAAGCCCGTGTTCTTGCAGGTGTCGCAGCCCTTGCCGCGCTTGAGCTTCATGCCGGCGGGCAGGTCGATGTGGTGCTCCTTGAAGACCGCTATCTCCTCCACCTTGGGGTCGACCTCCTCGGCGCAGTCGCCGCAGATGCGCCGGCCGAGGCGCTGGGCCAGGATGGCCTTCACCGTGCCGGCCACCATGTACTTCGGCACGCCCATCTCGATGATGCGCGCCAGGGTCGAGGGGGCGTCGTTGGTGTGGATGGTGGAGAAGACCAGGTGGCCGGTCATGGCGGCTTCCATGGCGATGTGCGCGGTTTCCTCGTCGCGGATTTCGCCGACCATGATGACGTCGGGGTCCAGGCGCAGGAAGGAGCGCAGCGCGGCGGCGAAGTTGAAGGTCTTGCCCTCGCCGAGCTTGAGGTCCGGGTTGACCGGGACCTGCACGATGCCGTCGAGGTTGTATTCGACGGGGTTCTCGGCGGTGAGGATCTTGATGTCCGGGCGGTTGATGTAGTTGAGGCAGGAGTAGAGCGTCGTGGACTTGCCCGACCCGGTGGGGCCGCAGACCACGACAAGGCCGAAGTTCTTCTTGCCGCCGATGCCGCCCAAGAGTCCCAGCAGCTTGTTCTTCGTGTCTTCCAGGAAGCCCATCTTGTGGATGTCGACCTGGATGGAGCGGCGGTCCAGGATACGCAGCACCGCCGATTCGCCGTAGACGGTCGGGACGATCTCGACGCGGAACTCGATGGGGTTGCCGCCGGCCAGGATCTGGATACGCCCCGACTGCGGGATGCGCCGCTCGGTCAGGTTCATCGAGTTGGTGAGGATCTTGAGCTTGGCCGAGATGGCGTGCCGGTAGGACCAGGGGATGTTGAACGGCCCGGGCTTGAGGAATCCGTCGGTGCGGAAGCGCAGCATGACCTTGGAGGTCTTGCCGTTGGGGTCTTCCAGGGGCTCGATATGGATGTCCGAGGCCTTGGCCTGCAGGGCCGCCAGGAAGATGGCGTTGACCCACTTCTCGACCTCGGGGGCCGCCGCGTCGACGTCGGAGATGTCCGCCTTCTGGGTGTCCTTGGCGATCTCGCCGCCGACCTCGGGAGGGGCCTCCTGCTGATGCTGCACGTCCTCCATCAGCTTGCCCAGGGCCTCCCCCTCGCCGCGGCCGTAGGCGTTGTTGAGGGCCAGCAGGATGTCCCAGGGCATGGCCAGGTAGGCCTGGATGTCGAGGCCGGTGCGCAGGTGCAGGTCCTCGGAGACGAAGAAGTCCTTCGGGTCGGCCATCGCCACGAAGAGGACCGATTCCTCCTTGGCGAACGGAACGGCGTGGTGGCGCCGGGCCACCGCCTCCGGGATGATGGCGACGACCTCCTTGTCGAGCTCCATCTGGGAGACGTCGACGGCCTTCACCTGCCACTCCTCGGAGAGCACCTTGAGCAGCTTGGGCTTCTTCATCAGGCCGGTCTCGACGATGACCTGCTGGATGGTCTTCGACTCCTTCTTGGCCTGCTCGTCGGCCTTCAGCAGCTCTTCCTCCTTCAGGAGGTTGCGCTCCTTCAGGATCTCGAGGACCGTCTTGCGGCGGACAAGACCTTTAACGGCCATGGTATTCTCCAAAGACGCCGCGCAGGGCGGTGCAGGCTTCGCCGAGCGTCGCGCCGCTCTCGACGCAGGCCAATATCTGGGGGAACAGGTTCCTCGCGGGCTCGGCCGCCTGGCGCGCCAGCTCCGCCACGGCCGCGCAGGCGGCCCGCGCCGGACGCCGGCGCCGGAAGGCCGCCAGGCGCTTCTTCTGCTCTTCCTCGACGCGGGGGGACACCTTCAGGACGGGACGCCGGCGCTCCGCCTTCTCGGGGACCTGGTAGCAGTTGACCCCCACGACCTTGCGCCGGCCGGACTCCACGTCCTTCTGCCAGCGGTAGGCCGATTCCTGGATCTCGGCCTGGGCCCGTCCCGTCTTGATGGCCTGGATCATGCCGCCGTCCTTGCGGATGCGGTCCATCAGCGCGGTCGCCTTCGCGTCGAGCTCGTCGGTCAAGGCCTCGACGGCGTAGGACCCGGCCACGGGGTCGACGGTCGCCGGCACCCCGGTCTCGAAGGCCAGGATCTGCTGGGTGCGCAGCGCGAGCCGGGCCGATTCCTCGGTGGGCAGCGCCAGGGCCTCGTCGTAGGCGTTGGTGTGCAGCGACTGGCACCCCCCCAGCACCGCGGCCATCGCCTGCAGGGACACCCGGGCGACGTTGTTGAGCGGCTGGCGGCTGGTCAAGGTGGAGCCGCAGGTCTGCACATGGAAGCGCAGGGCCGACGAGCGCGGGTCCTTCGCGCCGTAGCGCTCGGTCATCAAACGTGCCCACACGCGCCGCGCGGCGCGGAACTTGGCCAGCTCCTCGAGGAAATGGCTGTGGCAGCCGAAGAAGAACGCCAGGCGGGGGGCGAAGTCGTCCACCCCCAGCCCCCGCGCCAGCAGCGCGTCGCAGTAAGCCTCGGCGTTGGCCAGGGTGAAGGCGACCTCCTGCACGGCGTCGGACCCGGCCTCGCGGATGTGGTAGCCCGAGATGGAGATGGGGTTCCACTTCGGGAAGTGCCTCACCGAGTGCTCGATGACGTCCACGGCCAGGCGCATGCCGTGCTCGACGGGGAAGATGTAGGTCCCGCGGGCCAGGTACTCCTTGAGGATGTCGTTCTGCAGGGTCCCGCGCAGGGAGGAGGCCTCGACGCCCTGCTTCTTGGCCAGCGCGGCGTAGAAGGCCAAGAGCAGAGGCGCCGTGGCGTTGATGGTCAGCGAGGTGGAGACCTGGTCGAGGCGGATGCCCTCGAAGAGGGTCTCCATGTCCGAAAGGGTGGCGAGGTGCACGCCGACCCGGCCGACCTCACCCTTGGCCTCCGGCGCGTCGGCGTCATAGCCGGTCTGCGTCGGCAGGTCGAAGGCCGTGGACAGCCCGGTCTGGCCCTGTTCCAGGAGGTAGCGGAAGCGCTCGTTGGTCTCGGAGGCGGTGCCGAAGCCGGCGTACTGCCGCATCGTCCACAGGCGCCCGCGGTACATCGTGCCCTGCACCCCGCGGGTGAAGGGCGGCTCGCCGGCCGCGCCTAGCTTCGAGCCGTAGTACGCGGGGTCCCGGGTGTCGCGGCCGGCGGCTCCGGGCGCGCCGGGGCCGTAGAAGCGCTGCACCTCGATCCCGGAAGGGGTGAGGAACTCTGCGGCGGTCTGGGTCTCTTCGCTCATCGGAACTCCAGTTCGTCCCCTGCGGCCAACACGCCCCGCGTCGTCCCGGCGGCGAGCTCGAGCACACTCTCGGCCGAGAGCACCCATGGCGACAGGCGCCAAGGCTTGAGCCCCTCGACCACGCGCCGCACGCGCCGGTCCCGTCCCACGAACACGACGTCGATGGGGAAGCGCATGAAGAGCATGTGGACCATCGAGCACGGAACGATCCACACGCCTTCGCCCGCCCCCAGGCCGTCGCGCCCGAGGAGGCCCTTGGCGCGCGTCGCGGGGGTGTCGGCCTTCTCCACCTTCTCCGCCACGACGACGCCGCGGGTCCTGTTGAATACTATCAAAATCGGCCTTATCTGATGACGGCGACCCGGGCGGTCTGCGAACCGCTGTCGGTCTTGACCAGGACCAGGTAGACCCCGGTGGCCACGAAGCGCCCGTGGTCGTTCTTGGCGTCCCAGGTGGTCTGCGCTTTGAGGTCCCGGACCAGCTGGCCGTCGATGGTGTATATCTTGACCTTGGGGTTCTTGCCGGCCAGCCCGGGCGGGATGGTGATGGTCACCGAGCCGGACTCCGAGGTCCTAAAGGGGTTGGGGAAGGCGATGACCTTCTCGTCGCCGGCAAAGCCGGCCAGCGTGCCTTCCACGACCAGTTTCACCGCGCGGAAGGCGTTGACCCGGCCGGCGCCGGCGGAATTGCCGTTGGGGACGGCGCCTCCCTCGAGCGACGCGACGCCGATGCCCTCGGCCGAGCCGCGCAGCGCGTCGCGCACCTGGGTCGGGGACAAGGTAGGCTTGGCGGAGATGAGGAGGGCGGCCAGGCCGGAGACCAGCGGGGCCGAGAACGAAGTCCCGGTGGCGGAGCCGGTCACCCCGCCGCCCACGTCGGTCGTCACGATGGAGACGCCCGGCGCGACGACGCCGAAAGACGCCAGCTCGGGGCCGGTGTTCGAGAAGGAAGCGATGTTGTCGCCGGAGTCCGTGGCTCCCACGGGGATGACCCCCACACAGTTCGCCGGCGCGCTTACGGTGCCCCCGGCGTTGCCGGCGGAGACGACGATGACGACGCCGGTCGACGAGGCGACGGCGGCGTTGATGGCGTTCTGGATGGGGGTGGGGCAGGCCGTCGCCTCCTCCCCGATGCTCATGTTCAAGACCACGCGGCCGTAGGTCGGGTTGTTGTTGATGCCGCGGGCGTAGTTGATGGCGTTGATGATGGTGGGGTCGTCGGTGGCGCAGGAGTTGAAGCCCGAGTTTCCGCAGGACGTCGTGCAGTCCCCGGACCGGAAGATGCGGATGGACACCAGCTTCGCGTCCCAGGAGACCCCGCTCACCCCCGTCCCGTTGTTGGACGAGGCCGCCGCCACGCCGGCCACCCGGGTGCCGTGGTTGCAGGCCGTGGTCGGGGCTTCAGTGGCGCAGGCCGTCTCGTCCCCACCGCCAGTCGTCTTGGTCGGGCCGGGGTCGCAGAACTGGCTGTTGCCGACCATCTTCCCGGTCAGGTCGGGGTGGGTGCCCTCGATGCCGGCATCGGCCACGGCCACGGTCACCCGGCTCGACGCGCCTGTCTCGTACTCCCAGGCCGCCGGAGCGTTGACCTTCCCGAGGTGGTACTGGTTCGGATACGAAGGGTCGTTGGGGATGCGCGATGCGCGGTAGGCGTGGTTCGGCTCGGCCTCCAGCACGCCGGGGACGGTCCGCAGCTGGAGGAGGCCCCCTTCGACCGGCATCGCCGCAGGCAGGGCGACCTGGGTCCAGCCGGTGGGCGGCAGCTCCTGCATGAGGCTCATCCCGCGCGCGGACAAGGCCGCCTCGCGCGCGGCGCGGTCCAGCGCCGGGTCGAACCGGGCCAGAGCCTGCCCGGCGACGACCTCGACCTCGGCCGAGCCTCCCCCGGCCGACATCGGCCTCAGGACGCGGATCTTTTCCACCTGGATGGCGCCGGCGGGCGCGGCGGCCAAGACGAGCGCCAGGACGGACAGCCTATTGAGATTCATCATGATTCCTCGCCCGGATTGTAGGAAATCCGCGCTCAAGGCGCCTCGGCCGCAAAGGCCGACACGGCCTTGCGCAGGGTCGGCGGGTCGACCGCCGGATAGCGGTAGAGCAGCGGCTCGATGGCGCCGTGGAGCTCCCTAAGGCGGTCCATCTCGATGAGCCCCGCGCGGCGCATGCTGCGCACGTCCTCCAGGTCCTGGCGGTGTCCGCGCTCCAGCTTCGCCAGAGCCTGGGCGTAGAAGTCGTAGTGCCGGAAGACGACGGTTCCCTCCTTGGCGATGAAGGGGCTGCGCTCCTGCCACCCCGGCAGAGGAGGGAGGAAATCGTCGGGCGCGGCGAACTCCACGTTGATCCGGAGCGCCTCCTTGATGCCCGGGATGGCCCGAAGCATGTCGTCGCTCTCGGGCAGGACCTTGATATCGGCATCCTTCGTCGAAGAGCGCCATCCGTTGAGAACCGCAGTGGCTCCCCCGACGAAATAGACCGTCGTCTCGACGCGTGCGGCGGCCCCAAGCGCGCGCATCAGCGCCCTCAGGCGGGCGTCGTCGGTTATCTCGCGCATGCGGCCGCCCGTTCGTAGCTCACCAGGCGGCGGACCAAGGCGTTGTAGCGGGAATGGGCGGAGTCGGAGCCTTCGCGGCTGAGCAGGGAATAGAGGCGCATCTCAGGGTCCGCCAGAGTCTCGGGGATATCCAGCCCGAGGACGCGCAGGCGGGGGGCCCCGATGGATACGAGCAGCGCCGCGACGGTCTCCTTGCGGGCGGACAGGTCGGCCCGCCCTTCGGCGACGAGCTCGGCACCGGGGAGGGTCCCCACGCTAGGCGTTCTCCTTCTTGATGATGTCGACGAGCTCCAGGATGTCGGTGACCTCGTAGTCGGCGCCGGACTCCTTGGGCTTGGTGCCGAAGGTGTCCCCGTAGCGCGCCCAGGCGGTCTTGAGGCCCACCTTCTTGGCCCCGACGATGTCGCGGTCCGGCCAGTCGCCGATCATCAGGGTCTCGTCGGCCTTGGTGCCCAGCACCTCGAGGGCCTTGCGGAACGGGATGGCGTCGGGCTTGCGCACCCCGTAGTCCTCCGAGGCGATGACGTGGTCGAAGTAGTTGTGGATGCCGAGGTTGGCCAGGCGCAGCCAGACCTCGAGCTTGGGGGCGTCGGAGAGGACGACGCTCTTGATGCCCATCTTGAGCAGCTCGAAGAGCGTCACGGCGGCGTGCGGATAGAGGACCTGGGCCCCGTTCTTGGCCCGGCGGTAGCCGACGATGCCCGCCGCCAGGATGCGGGTCTCGATGCGCCCGAACTCCTTGTGCAGGACCTTGTCGAAGATCTTCTGGTCCTCGACGCCCTCTTTCCAGTAGATGTCGAAGATCTTCTCGACGAAGGCGTTCTTGTCGGCCTTGAGCCCGGCGTCGATCATCATCTCGACGGCGGCGTCGACCGCCATGCGCTTGGCGCGCATGAAGTCGGTCAGGGTGTTGTCGACGTCGAAGATGACGCCTTTTATCACGCGCTAGACCCGGGCGACGTACTCGCCGGTGCGGGTGTCCACCTTGATCATGTCGCCCTCCTTGATGAAGAGCGGGACCTTGACGGCGATGCCGTTGGAGGTGGTGGCGTTCTTGAGCAGGTTCGAGACGGAGTCGCCCTTGAAGCCGGGCTCGGCGGAAGCGACCTCGACGACGACGTTCGGCGGGACCTCGATGGTGCGGAACACGCCGTCGAAGAACACCCCGATCACGTCCATCCCGTCGACCAGGAAGCGCGCGCCGTCCCCGATCTGCTCGCGCTTGAGGCTGGTCTGTTCGAAGCTCTCCTGGTCCATGAAGTGGAAGTTGTCGCCCTCGGAGTAGAGGTACTGGAAGTCCTGCTTGCGCACGTCGACCGGGCGGAACTTCTCGGCGGAGTTGTAGGCCTCCTCGATGATGGAGCCGGAGTTGACGTCCCGCAGCTTGCACTGCACCTTGGCCCGGGCCTGCGACTTGCGGTGGTGCTGGTAGGTGATGACCTGCAGAAGGCGGCCGTTGGCCTCGAAGATGAGTCCTTCGTGGAAGTCGTTAGGGGTGATCATGTGCGCTCCTTTGGATAGCGGCCAGATTGTAGAATATTCCCCTATGGCCCCGCCCCCCCTCTCCGAGGCCCGCCGCATCACCGTGCTCTGGGTCGGCCGCCTCGGCGACCTGCTCGTGTCGACGCCGTTCCTCTACGGGCTGCGGGCGGCCGCCCCCAAGGCCCGCATCGTCCTGGTCACCGCCCAGGCGGGCGAGGGCGGCGCGCGCATGCTCGACTGCGTCGACCAGGTCCATGTGGTGCGCAAGGGAAAGGACTTCATGCGCAACTTCGGCATCTTCCCGGACCTGCGCCGGGAGTCCGACCTGCTCATCGACCTCAACTCGGCTCCCTCCGCCACCGCCGTGACCATCACCCGGCTGTGCAAGGCGCGCACGAAGGCCACCTTCCGGCGCGGCGGCGGGGACAGCGCGTTCAACTTCTTCGTCGACGCCCCCACCGGCACGGAGCACATGCTCGAGCGCTACGCCCGCCTGGCCCGCGGCCTGGGCTTCGCAACCGCCCCCCGGATGCGGGTGCCGGTCTCCGTCGCCGACGGGGAGCGCGCGCTCCAGATCGCCGCCTCCCTGCCGTCAGGGCGGCGCAGGGTCGCCCTCTTCCCGGGGAACTTCAAGAAGAACGAGAACCGCTGGCCCGAAGATGACTTCGCCCTGCTGGCCGAACGCCTGGCCGCCGACCCCGGGCTGGCGCCCTATTGGCTGGCGGGGCCGGGGGAGCGCCCCCAGGTCGAAGCCGCCGCGGCGATTTCGAATGTCCCGCTGCCCGTCCTGGGCCCTTTCCCCCTGGGCGTGTCGGCGGCGGTCCTCGGAGTCTCCTCCCTTTACATCGGGAACTGCACCGGCGTCTCCCACCTGGCCGTATGCGTCGGGACGCCCACCTTCACCGTGCTGGCGGGCTATACGGCCGCGGTCTGGGCGCCGCCCGGCGAACCGGGGCCGGAGAACCCGCATTGGCGGGTCGTGGCGAAGGACTGGGAGTCGTGCCGGGAGGTCACCGTCGACGAGGCCTGGGACGCGCTTCAGCCGGCTCTGGCCGCGGTCCGTTCGGCCAGCGCGGCGTAGTAGGCCATCGTCAGCCGCACGCTGGCCTTGTCGCTGAAGCGTTCCGCCACCACGGCCGCCCCCGCCTTGGCCAGGGCCTTGGCCTCGGCCGGCCCGGCCAGGGTCTCGGCCAGGACGCGGGCCAGAGCCTCTTCCGAGCCCGCCTGGAACAGCCGGCCGGTCTTCCCGTCGACTACGAGCTCGGCGTTGCCGCCCGCGTCGGAGGCCACCGCCGGGACCTCCATCGCCAGCGACTCGCGCAGGGCCCCGGAGATGCCTTCGCCCTTCAGCGCCGCGTTGACGCTCACCGTGAAGACCGAGAGGAGCTCGGGCACGTCCTCGCGGAAGCCCAGGAACCGGCAGTCGTCCAAGACCCCGGCCCGGCGGGCCAGCCCCTTGAGCTCCGGGGAGTCCGTGTCCCGCCCGGCGAAGACGAGCACGGTCCTGGTCCCCCGGGCCTTGAGCCGTTTGGCGGCCTCGAGCAGGACCGCCTGGCCCTTCCAGGCCGAATAGTTGGCGATCTTCCCGATGACCGGGACTCCGGCGGGCAGGCCCAGCTCTCTGACGATGCCCGGAGCCGGCGCGCGCGGGGTGAACAGGCTCATGTCCACGCCCGACGGGATGGTCACCACCTTCTCCGGCCGCACGCCGCCGGCGATGAGCTCGCGGCGGATGTTGTCGGCGACGGCGATGTAGCCGTCGATGCGCGGGTGCCGGTACTTGAGGGCGCTGAAGGGGTTCGCGGAGACGCGGAAGGACACCCGCCGGGTCACGACGAAGACCGGGCGACGCTTGGACAGGTAGAGGCTCGCCAGGCCGACGGCATGCCCCCGGGGGTGGTGGCCGTGCAGCACATCCGCCTTTTCCGCGTCGACGAGGTCAGCCAGCCTCTTGGCCGCGAAGAGGTCGTAGTCCTGGCGGGGATGGAAGGCGATGTGGCGCATGCCGGCGCCGGCGGCCCGCTTGGCCACCTCGCCGCCCTCAGGGCTGCACAGGATGACCTCCCAGCCGGCGGCCGAAAGGCCGCGTCCCAGCACCAGCATCTGGGCCGCCCCTCCCGACCAGCCGTGGCTCTCGCTGACGAAAATCACCTTCATCGGCAACGAGGATACAAATAAGTCAACAGAAGGTGTCTGACCCTTAACGCAACGACCCCAGCATTTTCCAATCCGGGAATGAGCCTGAAGAGCGTTGAGGGTCCGTTGCCGTAGTTTGCTGGGTCTTGCCTCCGTTTCTGTTGCCGTTGTCCGTTGAGATTCCAGAACAATGACGCTCCACGGACGCAGAGCGTGT
>JACRDU010000071.1 GCA_016218495.1 Elusimicrobiota bacterium | reverse complement strand
GAACGGGGAACCCTGGAGATGACATCGGATATCTCCCGGTTTCTCTCGTTTTTTCTTGATGTTTAGTGTTTTTTCGGCACCGCGGAATGCGCCAGACGAATCAAGGTGGGCCAGTCAGGGGGTTTCTGCAAATAGCGCGTGCGCGTATCCTGGGCCAGCAACGGCTTTACCTGGTCGGGGCTCATCCCGGTGAGGATAATGACGGGAACCCCCGCCAGACGAGGATGAGCGCGCAGTTCGGCCAACGCATCCAGGCCCGTCCCGAACCCAGGCATCTGCACGTCCATGATGACCAACGACGGCCGGACGGATTCGGCCTGTATGAGCGCCTGCTTGGCGTCCTCGGCAGTGGTGGTCCGGAACCCCTCGGCCCCGAGTCTTTCACCCAACAATTCCAGAATGGCGGGGTCGTCGTCTACCAGGAGGATCCAGGGGGTCATTTCTTGAAAAGCCTGTCGAAGGCGGCCTTGGCGTCCGTTTCTTTCTTCGCCCCGCCGCCCACTACGGGCCGCCCCGGCCGGAACCAGTCGCAGAAGTTGCCCTTCACCTTGTCCGAGACCGGCTCCGCGGCCGACTCCCGGCATTCGTTGTTGCGGCTGGGGTCGTAGTGCTGGCAGTTGCGGCAGACCCGGGTGTCCACCACGCAGTCCGGGCAGGATTCGCGCCGGCCGTACTCGGCCTCGCGCAGCTCCCGGCCGCACTTCCAACAGCTTCCCAGGATGTCGTTCAAGGCAGCCCCCAGATGTGATGCCACTGCGGCACGATGCGGACGTCCGCCAGCTTTTCCTTGGCTATTTCCACAAAAGCCCGCAGCCGGGCGTTGGAGGGAGGCCGCACCCGCCGGCCCTTGTGGCGGGTCGAGGGCGCCGGGGTGGCCGGCTGGAGCACGAAGGGCAGGTCCGGGCAGTGCTCGGCGGCCAGGGCCACCGCCTGGGACCACTCCTCGGCCGTGGCGGCCTCGGTCAAGACGACCTTGACGAAGCTGCCCGGCCGCAGCAGGCGCAGGAAGTCGGCATGGGCCCGCCAATGGGAGCGCCCGGTGGAGGAGGGCAGCTTCAGGTCCAGGGCGACCACGTCGCAGAGGGAACGGACCTGCTCGAAGGCACGGGGCAGGACCCCGTTCGTTTCGAGGTAGTTCTTGAACCCCCGCGTCCGGGCCCAGGCCATCATGCCCGCCAGGAAGGGGGCGTGGAGCAGCGGCTCCCCTCCGGTCCAGGAGACGGCCGGGTGCGGCCGGCCCGCGGCGGCCGCCAGGACGGCGGCCTCCAGGCGCGGCGCGTCCCAGAGCTCCCCGGAGCGCAGGGGGATGGTGTCGGGCTCATCGCAGTAGTCGCACAGCAGGTTGCAGCCGCCCAGGCGCACGAAGACCTGACGCTCCCCCAGATAGGGTCCCTCGCCCTGGATGGACGAGAAGACCTCCACGACCCGGGCGTGCTTGCTCTTCATAGGGCGGGGTCCGGCCGGCCCGCCTGGGTGAAGCCCTTGGCCCGGAGCTTGCAGGAGTCGCAGCGGCCGCAGGGGCGCTTCCCGCCCGCGTAGCAGGACCAGGTCAGGCCCAGCGGGGCCTCGAGGCGCGCCGCCAGGCGCACGATGGCCGCCTTGTCCATGCGCACCAGCGGGGCCAGCACACGCAGCGGCCGTCCGGAGTCGCCGCGCCGCGTGCCCAGGCGCGCCACCTTGGCGAAGGCGTCGTAGAATTCCGGGCGGCAGTCGGGGTAGCCGCTGTAGTCCAGGGCGTTCGCCCCCACCACCACCGCCTCCGCGCCGATGGAATCGGCCAGCGACAGGCCCAGGGCCACGAACATCGTGTTGCGCCCGGGGACATACGTGGAGGGGACGCCGCCCCGCCCGATGGCCGAAAGGGGCAGGTCGGGCAGGGCCTTGCGCGAATCGACCAGCGAGCTGGTCTTGAGCCAGGGCAGGCGCAGGTCCACTTCGTGCAAAGGGACCCGCGCGGCGCGCGCCAGGGCCCGGGCCGAGGACAGCTCGCGGGCGTGGCGCTGGCCGTAGCGCACCGACAGGCAGGTCGCCGCATAGCCGCGCGCGCGCGCCCACCATAGGCAGGTCGCCGAATCCAAGCCGCCCGACAAGAGGACCACCGCTCGGGGCTTCATCTGAGGAAGAGCGTGTCCTCGTCCGCGCGCCGCCCGGGGGCCTTGGGCCCGAGGGCCCTCTGGACCTGGGCCGCCGCGTGCTGCGCGGCCGCCGTGGCGGCGTCGCGCGAGCAGCCGGCCGGCTTGAACGAGAGGCGCAAGACCACCGCGCCGTCCCGTGCGTCCAGGAACAGGGCCGTGACCCGGCGCGCGGAGGCGGAGCGTGGGCAGGAGACGTCGGCCGAGACCAGGGCCTGGGCCTTGGTGCGCCGGCGCACCTCCTCCAGGGTGGAAGGGCCCATCGTGTCCCCGGGGCCGACGCCAAGCTCGGCCAGGGTGGCGTCCAGGGCCTGCGGGGGCACCACGTCGAAGCCCGTCTCATAGAGGGACTTCTCGAGGCCGGCGCGCAGGGCCCGCGCGGGCTCGGCCTGCCCGCTCACCGGCAGGACGGCCAGGCGCCGGTAGGCGGCCAGGTCCTTGCCGGGCTCCACCTGGGCGCGCTCCCGCAGCCCGCCCGTGCAGGCGGCCAGCAGGCACAAGGGCAGCACCGCCGCGGCCCTCAGGGCTTCAGGCATTCGAACTCCACCACCCGGAAGCTGTCCACGCGGTAATGCCCGCGCTCCATGAACTTCTCCACGTCCAGGTCGTCCTCCGTGTACGGGGTCTCGGCGATCTCGGCGTCGCGCTCCCCCGAGACCTTGAGGTACTGCGCCCCTCCGCAATAGCGTTCCATGAGCTTGAAGGCCCTCTTGCGCCTCTTGGCCACCAGCCAGCCCGGCCCCTTCAGCGCGAAGCGCACGCGCCCGGCCCCCGCGTCGATGAGCCCGACCTCCGCCACCGGGCCCTTCACCCGGGTCCGGGTCTCGGTCAGGGTGGCGTCGCAGGCGCACAGGAGCGCGGCGGCCGCGGCCGCCGCGGCCCTCAGCCGCCGCCCCATGCCACGGCCTCGATCTCGACCAAGGCCCCCTTGGGCAGCGCCGAGACCTGCACCGTCGCCCGGGCCGGAGCCGGGGCGGGGAAAGCCGAGGCGTAGACCTCGTTCATCTCGGCGAAGCGGGACAGGTCGGTCATGAAGACCGAGGTCTTCACCACGTCGGCCATGGACAGGCCGGCCGCGGCCAGGACGGCCGCCAGGTTGTCGAGCACCCGGCGCGTCTGCTCCTTCACGCCGCCGGCGACGACGGCCCCGCTCTTGGGGTCCAGGGGCACCTGCCCCGAGACATAGACGAAGCCCCCGGCGCGGATGGCCTGGGAGTAGGGTCCGATGGCCGCGGGGGCCTCGGCGGTGGATATCTGCGACTTGCTCATGCGTCCTCCGTGCTCAGAGACGAGAGGTTAGGCGGGGCCTCGAGGCCGCGCTGCGCGCGGTGCCGGGCGCCCGCCCCGAGGCCCTGCAGGGCCGCCAGCACGGCCGAGAGCATGCCGGCGAGCACGGCCCAGGCCCACAGCGCGCAGGCCAAGAGCACCGTGGCGCGCGAGGCGGTCCACTCCACCGATTGCGAGGCCGCGGCGAGGGCGCAGAGCACGGTGGCTGCCGGCGCCGCCGCCAGGAAGGCGAAGCGCGGGTCGTAGGCCGTCAGCGGGAGCCGTTCGCCGGCCGGAGCCGGGGCCTCGAGCAGGGCCGGGAGGATGCCGGAGCCCTCTTCGGCCACGGCGGCGCAGGCCCGCGAGACGGCGCGCACCGCGCCTTCTTCGAGCACGCGCGCCATGGCGCCCTGCGGGGCGCGGCGGCCCCGGCGCCAGAACACCCTGTAAGCCAGCTCCAGCGGCCCCAGGACGAAGGCCGCGCCCAAAGTCAGAAGCAGGGCCTGCGGGGCGCATTCCAGCGCGGCGTCGAGCCCGCCCCCCTGCGGGGAGCGCGCCGCGGCGGCGGAGCAGAAGGCGGCGGGCAGGAGGTAGCAGGTCCAGGCCGCCAGGTAGGCGGCCCCCCAGGCTCCGGCGGCGCCGTCGTGCTCACCGAGCACGCGGGCGATGGCCTCGAAGCCCCAGCCGATGAAGAGGAACGCCAGGATGACCCACAGCACGGAGCAGACGGCGGCCAGGCCCTTGCGGCTCCACAGCTCGGCGGCGGCCTTCGCGGCCCGGCGCCCTTCCGGGGCCTGATGGTCGAACACCGGCCTGCCGGAGACCAGCCAGAGCCCGCCGGAGAGGGGCAAGACGAGGAGCCAGAGCAGGCCCAGGGCGCGGGCCAGCCGGGTCCGTTCCGGGGACGGGGCTTCCGGCGGGGCGGGCGCCCCCCGCGCCACCGGGTCGCGGAAGACGTCGAGCGCCCGCTTGAGGTCCCGCGCGCCGTCCCGGACGGCGGGCGAGCCGTCCGCCGCGGCCTTCTGCGCGGCCCGGTCGAGGCGTTCCAGCCAGTCCTTGCGCACGGCCTCGGCGGGCAGGGCCTGGAAGGCCGCCAGGGACCGCACCGCCGACCCCCGCACCAGCGGCGCCGGGTCGCCGGCGGCGGCCAGCAGGGTCTCCAGGGCCGCCGCGTCCTTGTGCTCCTTGACCCGGACGGCCAGCGCGCGCACCAGCCAGAAGCGCTGGTCCGCGCTCTTGGTCCCCGCGAGCAGATGCTTGAGGCGCGTGGAGGCGTCGGCCGAAGGGTCGGACTCCAGCTGCCCGATGGCGTCGCCCTTCCTCGCCGGCGCGGGCTTCGGGGCGTCGGCCGCCGAGGCGGACGACGCTCCGAGCGCCAGGGCCAGGAGGAAGGCTCGGGTCACAGGGCTCCCTGGATGGTCTCCAGGAGGCGTTCGTTGGTGGGGTTGCGCTTCATGAGCTCCACCACGGTCTTCGTCGCCTCCAGGTCCGACATGACGGCCAGCTTCCGGCGCAGCCCCCAGATGGTCTCGAGCATCTTGGGCGGGAACAGCAGCTCCTCGCGCCGGGTCCCGGAGTTCTTCACGTGGATGGCGGGGAAGATGCGCCCCTCCGCCGCCGGGCGCGAGAGCACCAGCTCCATGTTGCCCGTGCCCTTGAACTCCTGGAAGATGACTTCGTCCATGCGGCTGTTGGTGTCGACCAGGATGGTGGCCAGGATGGTGATGGACCCCCCCTCCTCGAGCTTGCGCGCCGCGCCGAAGAAGCGCCGCGGCGTCTCCATCGCGCGCGAGTCGAGGCCGCCCGACAGCGTGCGGCTGCCGGACTGTGCGGTGTTGTAGGCCCGGGCCAGGCGCGTCAGGCTGTCGAGGACGATCATCACGTCCTTCCCCGCGGCCGCGGCCGCCACGGCCTGGTGATAGACGTTCTCCGCCGCGCGGATGTGGGACTCGAAGCCCTGGTCCGAGGTGGATGAGAAGATCTCGGCCGGCACCGAGCGGCGGAAGTCCGTGACCTCCTCCGGACGCTCGTCGACGAGCAGCAGCAGGGTCTTCATCTCCGGCTCGGCCTTCGCCACGGCCTGGCAGATGTGCTTGAGGTAGGTCGTCTTGCCGACCTTGGGCGGGGAGACGATCAGGCCGCGGGTCCCCTTGCCCACCGGGGCGAGCAGGTCGAGCGCGCGCATCGTCGGCTCGCTGGAGCCCTTCTCGAACTGGATCCACTCGTGCGGGGTGACGGGGGTCTTGTTGAGGAACTCGACCTCGGCGTCCGTGCGCTTGGGAGGCTGCGCCTGGTGGTCCCGGCGCGGCCCTCCGTGGTGCTGGCCGTGCTGACCGCCATGCTGGCCGCCGTGCCCGTGGCCGCCCCGTCCGCGGCGGCGCCGGCGATGGTGCCCGCCTCCGTGCGGCTGGCCCTGGTGCTGGGGGTTCTGCTGTGGTCCGTTCATGGCGCTTTCTCCTCTGATTCGACTAAATCCCATTTCGGCCGGCGGGCCGACTCCCGGAGGCGCTCGACTGAGAGCCTGCGGTCCTGCGCGGGGCCGCCCCGGTCTATGCCGGCGACGAACTCCAGGCGCGCGGCAGGGGACCCGAAGCGCGCGTCGAAGGCGCGCGCGATGCCGCCGGGCGATGCCGACCGGCGCCCCGCGGCCGGCTCCTCGTCCAAAGCCAGCCGCCCCTCATAGGCCAGGGCCGGCAGCTCGCCCTCCGACACCCGCCCGTCCCCGGCGGGGTCCTGCGCGTCGTCATAGGGCCGGCCGACGAGGCGCGCGGCGCGCAGCAGCGCCTCGGACTTGGCCTCGTCGGGGACGAGCGGGCGCAGGGCGGCGACGGCCTCCGCGGCGCAGAACACGGCCAGGGGAGCGGCCGCCACGCCGCCGCGGGAGGCGGCGATGACGGCGGGCAGGTCCTCCAGCGCGGTGGAGGTGGAGAGGACCGTCAGGGCCGGCGAGGCCGCCCGCATGGCGGCGCTCAGGGAGTCGTCGCCGAACATCGCGCGCCGCTGGCGGTCGCCTCCCGCATAGAGGCCGGCCCCGTCCCACCAGCCGCCCTGGCCGACCGCCCCCCGGGCCCCCAGGCGGCGAGTGAGGATGATGTCCCCCGGCCGCAGGGCCTCGGCGAAGGAGCGCAGGGCAGCCCGGTCCGGAGCGGCGGCGTCGGTGGACGCGTCGAGCTGGAACCAGTGCCGGAACGCGCCCACCGCATAGGCGACCCGGCTCGACACGCCGACGGCCCCCTCCGGGACGGGGGGCATCAGCGGCACGGCCTCGCGCTCGACGGCTTCCGCGGCGGGGCGGACGGAGACGCCGCGGTGGCGGAACACGGGCTCCAGGGCCCCCGCGCGGGGCGCCGGGCGCGCGCGCAAGGCCTTCAGGTCCTGCGCGACGGCCTCG